>JAAFIT010000129.1 GCA_013298745.1 Sphingomonadales bacterium | reverse complement strand
TTCCATGGTGATGCCTTCGATCCACTTGCGGGCCGCGGCGATCTTTTCCGGGTCCGACGACGCGATCTTGACGGTACCATCGTCCTCGATGTCGACCTTGGCGCCGGTCGTCGCGACGATTTCGCGGATGACCTTGCCGCCGGTGCCGATGACATCGCGGATCTTGTCCTTGGGCACCTGCATGGTTTCGATGCGCGGCGCATGGGCCGACATTTCGGTGCGGGTGCTGTCGAGCGCCTTGGCCATTTCGCCGAGGATGTGCTGACGACCGGCCTTGGCCTGATCGAGCGCGACCTTCATGATCTCTTCGGTAATCCCGGCGATCTTGATGTCCATCTGCAGCGCGGTAACGCCTTCCGACGTGCCGGCGACCTTGAAGTCCATGTCACCCAGGTGATCTTCATCACCCAGAATGTCGGAGAGGACGGCGAAATCCTTGCCTTCGAGGATCAGGCCCATGGCGATGCCGGCGACCGGACGGGTGAGCGGCACGCCCGCATCCATCATCGCCAGCGAGGCGCCGCAAACGGTGGCCATCGACGACGAACCGTTCGATTCGGTGATGTCCGACAGAACGCGGATCGTATAGGGGAACGCTTCCTTCGTCGGCAGCATCGGGTGGACAGCGCGCCACGCCAGCTTGCCATGGCCGATTTCGCGGCGACCCGGCGCGCCGAAGCGACCGACTTCACCCACCGAATAGGGGGGGAAGTTGTAGTGCAGCATGAAGCGTTCGTACTTCAGGCCATCGAGCCCATCGATCATCTGTTCGGCGTCGGAGGTGCCCAACGTCGTCGTGACGATCGCCTGGGTTTCGCCGCGGGTGAACAGCGCCGAACCATGGGTGCGCGGCAGGAAACCGACCATGGCTTCGATCTGGCGGACCGTCTTGGTGTCACGGCCATCGATACGGCTGCCGTCCTTCAGGATGGCGCCGCGAACGATATCGCCTTCCAGCTTCTTGAACAGCTTGCCGGCCTTTTGCTGGGTGGCGCTGTCGGCATCGGCAAACAGCGGCTTCATCTTGGCCTTGGCATCGGCGAGCGCCTGCTGGCGGTCCGACTTCTTGGTCAGCTTGTAGGCAGCGGTGACATCCTTGCCGACGGCCTTCTTGATCTGAGCCAGCATTTCGGTGTTGTCGGGGATGTTGAGTTCCCACGGGTCCTTGGCGGCCTTTTCGGCAAGGGCGATGATGCCCTTGATCACCGGCTGGATGCCGCGGTGGGCAAACATCACGGCGCCGAGCATTTCGTCTTCCGAAAGCTCCTTGGCTTCGGATTCGACCATCATGACAGCGTCATAGGTGCCGGCGACGACAAGATCGAGACGACCTTCGGCAACCTGGGCCTTGGTCGGGTTGAGGATATACTCGCCATCATTGTAGCTGACGCGCGCCGAAGCGATCGGGCCCATGAAGGGAACGCCTGAAATCGTCAGCGCAGCCGAAGCGGCCACCATGGCAACCATATCGGCTTCGTTTTCGCCGTCATAGCTCAGCACCTGGCAGATGACGTTGATTTCGTTGTAGAAACCTTCGGGGAACAGCGGGCGCAGCGGGCGATCGATGAGGCGGCTGGTCAGCGTCTCGTGCTCGGTGGCGCCGCGTTCGCGCTTGAAGAAGCCACCCGGAATGCGGCCGGCGGCGGAATATTTTTCCTGATAATGGACGGTCAGCGGGAAGAAATCCTGGCCTTCCTTGACGCTCTTGGCGGCCGTGACGGCGCAGAGAACGACGGTTTCGCCATAGGTGGCGAGCACGGCGCCATCGGCCTGACGGGCGATGCGGCCGGTTTCAAGGGTCAGCGTGCGGCCGCCCCATTCGATGTCCTGTTTGTGGATCGTGAACATATTGCGTCTTTCGTATCAGCTCCCCGGCCCTATTGCCGGAAGGCTTGCCTGCAGTTCCGCCATTCGCGGCGGCCCGGACGCGGCGACCATCGCCGAGCCCGGATAAACGAACGGCCCCGCAGTGGGGCCGTTCGGGTCGTTGGCTGGGTTACTTGCGCAAGCCCAGCTTGGTGATGAGATCGGTATAACGCGCCTGATCGGTCTTCTTGAGATAATCGAGCAGCGAGCGACGCTTGTTGACGAGGACGAGCAAGCCGCGACGGCTGTGATTGTCCTTGGCGTGCGTCTTGAAATGTTCGGTCAGGTTGGCAATGCGCTCCGAAAGGATGGCAACCTGGACTTCGGGCGAACCCGTGTCGTTGGCGGCGCGGGCATTGCCCTTGATGACGTCGGCCTTGCGTTCTGCGGTAATCGACATCGGATACTCCTTGATTGAAGCCCGAAGGCTAGAGATTGAACCCGCGCAGAACCCGGACCGCTTCTGGGTCGATCTCGACCAGCGCCACGGGAACAGAGCCGAGGCAGGCGAGATAGGTGCCGGGTTTGGCAGGGTGCCCGAAAAGCCTGCGCCCCTGTCGGAGTGCCGCCGCTTCGTCGGGATCAATGGCGAGAGCCGGGATGTCGTCCAGCCCCGCCATCAGTGGCAGGATGACCTGTTCAAGCGCGCGCTCCTGCACCAAAGACTCGAATTTGTCCAGCGATATCGCCTGTTCAAGGGTGAACGGTCCGGCCTTGGTCCGCCGCAGCATCGTCACATGGCCGACGGTGCCCAGCGCCAGCGCAATATCGCGCGCCAGGCTGCGAATATAAGTGCCTTTCGAGACGCTAGCGCTGAACGTCGCGCTATCGGCATCCGAATCGACCAGCGTCAGCGAATGGATGGTGACATGACGGGTGGCGAGTTCCACCAACGCCCCGGCGCGCGCCAGCGCATAAGCCCGCTGGCCATCGACCTTCAGGGCCGAATAGGCCGGCGGCACCTGTTGGATCGGGCCGGTAAAGCGCGACAGCACGGCTGCGATGGCGGTAGCATCGGGGCGCACATCGGACGTCGCGATCACCTCGCCTTCGGCATCCTCGGTCGCCGTCGCCTCGCCCCATTTGACGGTAAAATCATAGCCCTTGATGGCATCAAGCATCCGGCCGGCGAGCTTGGTCGCCTCGCCGATGGCGATCGGCAGCACGCCGGTAGCCAATGGGTCGAGCGTGCCGCCATGGCCGATGCGATCCGGCCGCACGCCCAACCCTCGCAGGATACGCTTCACCGCCGCGACGCCTTGCGCACTCGACAGGCCGAGCGGCTTGTCGAGGATCAACCAGCCGTTGAGGCTCATATTTTCGTCCTGAGCCTTGCGGCTCACAGCCAGGGCTTCAGAGCGTCGGATTCCTCGCCGGGCAGCAACGAGAAGATCGCGGTGTCGCGCAGATAGCCGGTCCAGGTGATCTTGTTGTGGCGGAGCACGCCTTCGCGCTGGCAGCCGAGCTTCATCACCGCCGCCTGCGACCGGCCGTTGCGGACATCGACATCGAAATGGATGCGATGGAAGCCGACCCGCCAGGCATGGCCGATCATCAGGCCCTTCATGGCAAAATTGAAATCACCACCGCGCACGCGCGGCGCGATATAGGTATAGCCAATGGCGACAGCCTTGTTGCCGGGCTCGATTCCGTACCAGCTGGTGCAGCCGACGACCTCGCCGCCTTCGATGACGGCATAGGCAAATTGCCCGCCGCTTCCGTCCAGCTTGCCATCGAACTGCGGATCGAAATCGACACCGGTCAGATTGGTCGAATAGACCGGCCAGATCTCGGTGTCGGCGGCGCAGGCGGCGCGCAGGCCTTCGCGGTGCGTCTCGGCCAACGGTTCCAGGCGAACACGAGCGTTCGCCAACGGCACACAAAGTTCAGTCTTCATCGGCGTCGTCATAGTCCGACAGCTTGGGCAGCCGCACTTCGGGTTCAAGGTCGCGTGCGATTGTCGGGCGACGCAGGATGGCATCGATGCGCGCGCCGGCGTCATAGCTTTCATCTGCGCGGAACCGCAGGTCCGGCGTGTATTTCGTCGCCATGCTGCGCGCGACTTCGCCGCGCAGATAACGCGCATGGCTGGCGAGCGCCTTGACCACCGCCTGGTCATCACCGCCGCCCAGCGCCTTCACGAACACCGTCGCATGCCGCAAATCCGCGGTGACGCGCACCTCGCTCACCGAAACAATGGTGCGCTGGAGCAGCTCGTCACGCAATTCGCCGCGCGCCAGCACTTCGGCGATGGCGTGGCGCACCTGTTCGCCGATGCGTTGCAGCCGGATCGACCGGCCCTTTTCGTCTGGGGTGGATTTCATCTGCCGCGTTTAGCAGCGATGGCCCTGTCGTTGCAAAGCCTCAACCCAAGAGCGTCACCAGTCATGGACAAAATCATCCCACAGTGCTGCGGTGGCGGACGCAAAGTCACCAGCCAAACGCACAGTCGAAGGGCATGGGCAAAGCCCATGCTGACGTCGGACGGGTTCGGCGGGGGAAGGCCCCGCCGCCCCGCCGGCCGATCTTGCGCCTGTCGGCGCGCGGCACGCGCGCTCGCGGCGCTACAATGTCCGCTCGCGCATCTCGACTTCGAACGTCTCGATGAAGTCACCCGCCTTCACATCCGACGAATCCGCCAGTGTGATGCCGCATTCGAAGCCGGACTTGACCTCCGCCACATCCTCCTTGAAGCGCCGCAGCGTCGCGATCGAGCCATTATAGATGATGACATCGTCGCGCATGACGCGGGCACGAAGCGCCTTCTTGATGAAGCCTTCGGTGACGCGAATACCCGCGGCCTTGCCGGTCTTGCCGGCCTGGAAGATTTCCAGAACCTGCGCGCGACCAACGACGGTTTCGAGCGCTTCGGGACCGAGCTGGCCGGCCATCGCGGCCTTCACTTCGTCGATCAGGTCATAGATGACGTCATAGTACTTCAGCGCCACGCCATCGCGCTGGGCGATTTCGCGGGCCTTGGCATTGGCACGCACGTTGAAGCCGATGATCGGCGCACCGCTCGCCTTGGCCAGCGTCACATCCGATTCGGTGATGCCACCGACGCCGGCGGCCAGCACCTTGGCCTTGATGAGATCGGTCGAAATCTTGTTGACCGCCCCGGCAATGGCTTCGGCCGAGCCCTGCGTATCGGCCTTGATGACCAGCGGATAGGTCTGCGCCTTGGCGGCACGCAGCACGCTGAACATCGTTTCGAGGTTCGCTGGTTCCTGTTCGATGCGCTTGGCATTGGCGAGGCCGGCGCGATAGTCTGCGACTTCGCGGGCGCGCGCTTCGGTTTCGACGACCGTGACCGGGTCACCCGCTGCCGGCACGCCTGTCAGGCCGAGGACCTCGACCGGCATCGAGGGCAGCGCTTCCTTGATCTGCGCGCCCTTGTCATCGACCAGCGCGCGGACCTTGCCCCATTCCTGGCCCATCACGAAAATGTCGCCGCGCTTGAGCGTGCCACGGCGCACGAGCACGGTGGCGAGCGGCCCCTTGCCCTTGTCGAGCCGCGCCTCGATCACGGTGCCTTCGGCGGCGCGATCGGGGTTGGCCTTCAACTCGAGGATTTCGGCCTGGAGCAGGATCTTCTCGATCAGCTCCTCAAGCCCGGTCTTCTGGGTTGCCGACACTTCGACATCCTGAACTTCGCCGCCCATGGCTTCGACCTGAACATCATATTGCAGCAACGCCGTACGGATCTTTTCCGCATTGGCGCCGGCCTTGTCCATCTTGTTGATGGCAACGATCATCGGCACGCCAGCAGCCTTGGTGTGCTGGATGGCTTCGATGGTCTGCGGCATGATGCCATCGTCCCACGCCACCACCAGCACAACGATATCGGTGATGCCGGCGCCGCGCGCACGCATCGCCGTAAAGGCTTCGTGGCCCGGCGTGTCGAGGAAGGTGATCTTGTCCTTCGACTTGGTGACGATCTGATAGGCACCGATATGCTGGGTAATGCCGCCGGCTTCACCCTTGACGACATTGGTGCCGCGCAGCGCATCGAGCAGCGAGGTCTTGCCGTGATCGACATGGCCCATGATGGTGACGACCGGCGGCCGCGGCAGCAGATGATCATCGACATCGGCATCGCCGACCATGCCGATTTCCACGTCGCTTTCCGACACGCGGATGATGTTGTGGCCGAATTCGTTGAGCACCAGTTCGGCGGTATCCTGATCGATTTCATCGACCGCCGCCGACGGCACGCCCATGCGAGCGAGCAGGCGCACGACATTGCTGGTGCGCTCCGCCATGCGGTTGGCGAGTTCGGACACGGTGATGCGATCGGGCACGGTGACGTCACGGACCTGCTTGGCCTGTGAACCCAAACGGCCACGCTCCTTTTCCCGCGCCCGGCGCAGCGCGGCGAGCGAACGGGTGCGGGTGCTGTCATCGGCGTCCAGCGCACGGGTGACGGTTAGCTTGCCGGACTGGCGGCGATCATCGCCCATGCGCAGACGCGCCGGCTTGGCGGCCAGATCGGGCTTGCGGCCCGGCAAGGCGCGAACGCGCAGCCGCTCTTCTTCCTCGTCGAGTTCGACCAGCGACATCGGCGTTTCGACGACCACCGGATCGGGACGCGTGGCGATTTCTTCCTCGCGCAGGCGCTTTTCTTCCAACCGCAGGCGCTCGGCTTCGGCGGCTTCGGCCTTGGCGGCTTCCTCGCGGATGCGGGCTTCCTCGGCAGCGCGCAGCCGGTCTTCCTCAGCCTGGCGCAGCATCAGTGCCAGCCGCTCCTGCGGCGTCAGATTGTCAGCCGGCGGCGCACGACGCGGCGCCGGTGCAGCGGGACGGGCGGCACCACGCGCTGGCGCGGCGGGCTTGGCGGCCGGCGGCGGGGTTGCGGCAACCGGAGCCGCCGCGGGCGCTTCCACCGGAGCCGGGGCTTCCACCTTGGCTTCGACCTTGGGCTCGGGGGGTTTGGGTGCCGGGGCGCGTTCGACCGGGCGGAACATCACCGGCGGCGGCAGCGGCCGTGCCGGTTCGGCCGGCGGCAGCGGTGCTTCGACGACAGGCGCAGCGACGGGCGCTACCGGCGGTGCAACCGGCGCCGGTTCAGGCGCGCGGGCGACCGGCGCAGCGTGCGCGGGCGTTGGCGCGGCAACAGGTGCCGGCGGCGGAGTTTCCACCGGGGC
>JAAFIT010000128.1 GCA_013298745.1 Sphingomonadales bacterium | reverse complement strand
GAATCGCAGGATTGGCACTATGGCGACTGACACGATGACCGACAGCAAGCGGCGCCTGCCGGGCGACGCTCGCCCCGACACCGCTGCGATGGTGCGGGTCAACCAGGCCGGCGAATATGGCGCCGCACGTATCTATGCCGGGCAACTGGCGGTGATGGGCGGCCGCAGCCGGGTTTCCGGCGAGATCGCCCATATGGCGGCGCAGGAAGAGCGCCACCTCAAGGCCTTTGACGCGCTGATGATCGAACGCGGCGTCCGGCCGACGGTGTTCGCGCCCGTCTGGCACATCGCCGGCTATGCGCTGGGCGCCGCCACGGCGCTGCTCGGCCCCAAGGCGGCGATGGCGGCGACGGTCGCGGTCGAAACCGTCATCGATGCGCATTATGGCGAGCAGGCCGATGCGCTGGCGGGTGGTGCCGATCCGAAGTTGGCCGCCCTTGTCGATGATTTTCGCGCCGAGGAAGTCGAGCATCGTGACACCGCCGCCGGGCACAGCGGACCCGATGCCTTCCCGATCATGCAGTCAGCCATCCGCGCCGGCTGCCGCCTCGCCATTGCGGTGGCGAAGCGGGTTTAGTTGCGGATTTCAGGACGGAGCTGATAGCGGCCGCCTTCAAGCCCCGAAAACATCTGCTGCACCGCCGGGTGCTGCACCGGCTCGCCATCCGGCTCCAGGATCAGATTCTGCTGGCTGACATAGGCGACATAGGAGGATTCGTCGTTCTCGGCGAGCAGGTGGTAAAACGGCTGGTCCTTGCGCGGCCGCACCTGTTCGGGAATCGATTCCCACCATTCTTCCGAATTGTTGAACACCGGATCGACATCGAAGATGACGCCACGGAACGGGAAGAGCCGATGACGAACCACATCGCCGATGGTGAAGGTGGCCGGGGTAACGGCAGTCACCACGGTGCGCTCGACGCTTGCGTTGACGCCTTCGGCGTTTGCATCGGCGCCTTCGGAGGTATTGCTGGTCTGTGTCATGCGCCGGATCCTTTCCATTCCGCAAAAATTCTGTGCCTTGCCGACAACATATAAGCACGCTTTCCGGTTCGTGAAGCCCAATGCGGCAACAAGGCTTGGCAAGCAGCCCCGCGCTCGTCTATAGCCCGCGGCTTCGACCGACCGCGCATGCGCGTTCGAACCTCGCGGAGAGGTGCCAGAGTGGTCGATCGGGACGGTCTCGAAAACCGTTGTGGGTGCAAGCTCACCGTGGGTTCGAATCCCACCCTCTCCGCCACGGGGCTCTCCAGCCCCCTCCAAATAGAGCCAAAAAGCCATGTAATTACAGCAATTTTGGCGCTTTCTGTGTCCAACGCGGTCCCACCCAATATCCCCCCAACCAAATGCAAGCGGGGGTATTTTGGGGGTAACCCCCACCTGTTCCGGAACACGATCGCTCAACTCGGCGAACGGCGCTGCCTTACGCCAGAAGCGTTCAAGGCATGGAGCCAGAACATGGCCCATAACCATGTGCTTACGACGTTCTGCAGCTACGGCGATGTTCCCGCAGCACGGCAGGCTGAGTTGATCCGCGGTGCCACCGCCGTGCCTGACACCGGCGCGTCGCACCTGGCCCAAATACTGCGCAAGATGGCGGATGAACTCGATGGCGGACGTCGCAGCTGACGTAATACGACGTGCGGCTGCCCCTTAACCCAAAACGACGCTCAGCAGGAGGCTGGCGACGCAACAAATTCGATCATAAATAGGCGCTGACCGGCAACGACCTGATTGAATACGATTGCCGCCAGCTCTTAATCTACCTTGCCGGCTTCCCGGCACGGGCAGTCAGCTCCGACACCGTCAAGCACAAGATCGGCGAAATCCTCGGCGAGGGTGTCTATCGAATTTATCGTCTATCTATATGTAATAGATGGAATAAATTTCCTAAAATCAGTACTAATGCCCCCAATAATGCCCCTTGAATCTGCGTATTGGTCGCTATTGAATGCCATAATTTAGGCGCCGACCATATCGACCAAGCTGCTCGCTGGCGCGATCATCCGTCGATGGCGATCATGTGCTTGATGGCGTCGGCCTTGAAGCCGATGGCGGCGGGGCGGGTGGCGCCGGGTAGCGCGACGACGTCGTAGAGTTCCTGCACCGCGCCTTCGATGCGCAGCCAGTGGACCATGTCACCGCTGGTAAGGTCGATCACCGCGAGGCCGCAGCGCGGCTCGGTATCGCGGGCCTTGAGTTCAGCGTCGATTGGCAGGCCAGAGAAGGTCCGGCTTTCGCGTGGCAATGACAGCCCGATCACGGCGTGGCCGCCGACGAATGCCAGCCCACGGGCAAAGCCGGGCAGGAAGGCCACCGCCTCGAAGCGGCCGCTGGCCAGATCGACGGTGCCGAACTGTCCATTGCCGGAATTGAGCAGCCACAGCCGGCCATCGTGCAGCCGCGGCGAATGCGGCATCGACAGGCCGTCGGCGATGATTTCATTGTCGGCAACGCGGATCAGCACGCCGCCATCGCTGCGCCGGTCGCGCCAGCCATCGGCGACGTCGGAGCGGGACACTGCGGTCACATAGGCCGGCGCACCATCGGCTAGCGCCATGCCGTTGAGGTGACAGCGGTCCTCGGCGGCAAGGCGCGAGATGAATTGCGGGGTCCATACAGGCTTGAAGCTGTAGCCATCGCTGACGGTGGCGAGGCAGTTGAACAGCGTGTTGGCGAACACCGGCCGGCCATCGGTATCAAAGCCGATGTCGTGGATGTCGAGATCGCCGGTGATCCAGCTCTGGTGCGGCACGAACAGCGCGTCATGGCCGTCGCTGTTGACGTCCCCGGCGCCAAGCACGTTATCAAGCCGGTAGATCTGGTACTCGCTGGCGACGAGCAGGCTGCGGCCATCGCCGCTCACGCCCATCCCCATCGGCCGGGCAAAAGTGCGTTCGAACACCGAAAGCCGGCCATCGGGCTTCATGCCGAGGAAGAACAGTTTACCGGCGCGATAGGTGGAAAGAGCGAGGCCGCTGCCGCTGCCGGCGAGCCAGGCGGGAAAGTGCCGCGAGGTGGTCAGGGCGAACTTTTCCAGCAAATTATCGTCACCAGCCATTTGATACTACACTATAAAACGTTCCGTGTATCGAAAACATCTGGTCGAATAGCAGGCGGCTGACCGTATAGCCAGTGTAACATTTTTGACGGGCAGTTGAATAGATTTGCCGGCGCAGGCTAAATCCTTAGCGTTGCCTAACTGTCATCGTTTGGAATTGCACGCCATGGTCAATCGGGTTATCGATCTCACCTCACTCTCGGCGGCGCAGGGCTTCATCATCCAGGGCGATGCGTCGGGCGACCAGGCCAGTTTCAGCGCTTCTTCCGCCGGGGACATCAACGGTGATGGCATCGACGATCTGATCGTCGGGTCGCCTTATGGCGACAATGGCGGCAACAACGCCGGCGAGGCCTATGTAATCTTCGGCAAGGCCGGCGCCACACGGGCTAATATCGATCTGACCAGCCTGGCTGCCAGCGAGGGCTTCATCATTCAGGGTGATACGGCGGGCGACTGGCTGGGCCGGAGCGTGGCCGGCATTGGCGATGTCAACGGCGATGGCATCGATGACCTGCTGATCGGCGCACCGCGCGGCGATAATGGCGGCACCGATGCTGGTGAAGCCTATGTGATCTTTGGCAAGACCGGCGCCACCCGTACCAATATCGATCTGACCAGCCTTGCCGCCGCAGACGGCTTCATCATTCAGGGCGATGTTTTGAACGATCAAGCCGGCTTTAGCGTATCTTCTGCCGGAGACATGAATGGCGACGGCATCGCTGACCTGATCATCGGGACACCGCGCGGTGACAATGGCGGCACAGATGCCGGGGAAGCCTATGTGATCTTTGGCAAGGCCGGCGCCACACGCACCAACATTGATCTGACCAGCCTTTCGGCCAGCGATGGCTTCATCGTCCAGGGCGATGTGGCCGGGGATTATGCCAGTTGGTCCGTCGCGACAGCCGGGGACATTAATGGCGACGGTATTGACGACCTTATCATCGGGGCGCGTGGCGGCGACAATGGCGGTACTGATGCCGGGGAAGCCTATGTGATCTTCGGCAAAGCCGGCGCTACTCGCACCAGCATCGATCTGACCAGTCTTGCCGCCAGCGACGGCTTCATCATTCAGGGCGATATTGCAGGTGATGGGGCAGGCGGCGATGTTTCGTCCGCCGGGGACGTCAACGGCGATGGCATCGATGATTTCATCGTCGGCGCTGCAACAGGCGACAATGGCGGTACTGATGCCGGGGAAGCCTATGTGATCTTCGGCAAGGCTGGCGGCACCCGTGCCAATATCGATCTAACCAGCCTTACTGCCGCCGACGGCTTCATCATTCAGGGCGATGTGGCAAATGATTGGGCGGGCAACAGTGTCTCCGCCGCCGGGGACGTCAACGGCGATGGCTTTGATGATCTGATCGTCGGCGCTCCGTTCGGTGACAATGGCGGTGCTGATGCCGGTGAAGCCTATATCATCTTTGGCAAGGCCGGCGGTACCCGCGCCAACATTGACCTGACCAGCCTCGCCGCCAGCGATGGCTTCATCATTCAAGGGGATACTGCTGGTGATCTGGTTGGACGCAGCGTCGCCGCTGCCGGCGACATCAATGGCGACGGCTTTGCCGATCTGATCGTCAGTGCGCCCTATGGCGACAATGGCGGTGCCAATGCCGGCGAAGCTTATGTCATCTGGGGCAAGGCAAGTTTGGGTGCGGCGCCGGTGGCGAATGATGATGCCTTCCGCGGCACCACCAGCACCACGCTGACACTCGCCGCCAAGCAACTGCTCGGCAACGATAGCAGCGCCTATACGCTGTCGATCACCGCCGTCAGCAACGCCAGCAACGGCACCGCTACGCTCAACGCCGATGGCACGATCAGCTTCGCCCCCACCGCCGGTTTCACCGGCGATGCCAGCTTCGATTACACGATCAGCGATGGTGATGTCACTGATGTCGGCCGCGTCTATATCCGCTTCGCCGCTGCCAGCACGGCGCCGACGCTGGACCTGACCAGCCTCACCTCAGCGCAGGGCTTCATCATCCAGGGTGATGCCGCGGGCGATGTTTTGGGCTATAGTGTTAATTCTGCCGGTGACATCAATGGTGATGGCATCGAAGATATCATTGTCGGCGCATACAAAGGCGACAATGGCGGCACCGACGCCGGCGAAGCCTATGTGATCTTCGGCAGGGCCGGCACCGCCCGTGCCAACATCGATCTGACCACCCTTACCGCCAGCGATGGCTTCATCATCCAGGGCGATTTGGACGGCGACCAGGCGGGATTCGGAGTCTCGACCGCAGGAGACGTCAATGGCGACGGCATCGACGATTTGATCGTCGGCGCGCCGCTTGGCGACAACGGCGGCACCAACGCCGGCGAAGCCTATGTGATCTTCGGCAAGGCCGGCGCCACCCGCGCGAACATCGATCTGGCCAGCCTTGCCGCCAGCGATGGCTTCGTCATCCAGGGCGATGCGGCCGGCGATCGCCTTGGCATATTTGTTGCGACCGCAGGCGATATCAATGGTGATGGCATTGACGATCTGATCGTCGGTGCGCTCAATGGTGACAATGGTGGCACCGATGCTGGCGAAGCCTATGTGATTTTCGGCAAGGTCGGTAGCACCCGAGCCAGCATCGATCTGACCGGCCTTTCCGCCAGCGACGGCTTCATTATCCAGGGCGATGCGGCAGGCGATAATGCGGGTTGGAGTGTCGCTACTGCTGGTGACATCAACGGCGATGGCTTTGACGACGTGATCGTCGGCGCTGCATTAGGCGACAATGGCGGCACGGATGCCGGCGAAGCCTATGTGATCTTCGGCAAGGCCGGCGCCACCCGCACCAATATCGATCTGACCAGCCTTTCGGCCAGCGATGGCTTCATCATCCAGGGCGATTATAGCGGCGATCGGGCGGGCTTCAGTGTGGCTTCTGCCGGTGACATCAATGGCGATGGGATTGACGATCTGATCGTCGGCGCAGACTCTGGCGACGTTGGCGGCACCAATGCCGGCGAAGCCTATGTGATTTTCGGCAAGACCGGCGCCACCCGAACCAATATTGATTTGTCAAACCTTGGAGCCTTTGACGGCTTCATCATCCAGGGCGATGCAGGGGGTGACCGGGCGGGCTTCATTGTGTCTCAAGCAGGAGACATCAATCGCGACGGCATCGATGATCTGATCATCGGTGCAATAGCAGGCGATAATGGCGGCGCCGATGCCGGCGAAGCCTATGTGATTTTCGGCAAGGCCGGCGCCAGCCGCGCGAACATCGATCTGACCAGCCTTTCCGCCAACGATGGCGTCATCATCCAGGGTGATGCGGCGGGTGACAGCGCCGGAAGCGGAGCCGGGGCCGGCGACTTCAACAAGGATGGCTTTACCGATGTGATCATCGGCGCATACACAGGCGACAATGGTGATATAAATGCCGGCGAAGCCTATGTCATCTGGGGCCGCGCCAGCTTCACCGGCGTCAACCAGGCGCCGTTGATTACCTCAGGCTTCGACGCCAACTTCGCAGAAAACCGCAGCGGCACCGCGTATCAGATCGCCGCAGTCGATTTCGATCCAGGCACCACCATCAGCTATAGTCTGACCGGTCTCGATGCGGCGCTGTTCAACGTCTCGGCGAGCGGGGCGGTGACCTTCAAAACAGCGCCGAATTTCGAAGCGCCAACCGATGCCAACGCGGATCGGATGTATAACATCGTCGTCAACGCCGGCGATGGCGCACTGACCGCCAGCCGCGGCGTGACGATCACGGTCACCAATGTCAACGAGACACCGGCGATTACGTCGGCTGCGACCGCCAGTTTTGCCGAAAACGGCACGGGCACGGCCTATCAGATCGTCGCCAGTGACCCCGATGCCGGCACCGTCTTCACATACAGCCTGACCGGCGACGACGCGAACTTGTTCAACGTTTCGACGAGCGGAGCGGTGACATTCAAAGCGGCACCCAATTTCGAAGCCGCCGCCGATGTCGGCGCCAAC
>JAAFIT010000127.1 GCA_013298745.1 Sphingomonadales bacterium | reverse complement strand
CGATCGCCTTTTTCAACGCGAACACCGGGCCGCCAAGATCGCGGACGGCCGTAAAGCCGCGCATCAACATGGCGCCGGCCTCGTCGGCGGCGCGCGCTTCCAGCGTTTCGGGTGTCACTTTTTCATCGACCAGATCAGGCTGCGACGAGGCGCTGAGGGTGATATGGACGTGATTGTCGATAAGCCCCGGCATCAGTGTGCGGCCCCGGCCATCGATGATCGTCGTCGCCGGCCCCGAAGCGTCCGTCCCGATCGCAGTGATGACATTGCCAACCACCCGCACATCGGTCGGTGCCGACAAGGCCGAGCCGCTGCCATCAAAAACCCGCACATTGCGGAACAGAGTTGTCGCGGCGGCCTGCGGTGACGCTGCTTGAGGGGTAGCGGCGATTGCCTGGCCGCAGCACGCGGTCAACGACATGGCAGCCAGATAGTACGCGCCCTTTGCTGTCATGTTCACGCCGTCAATTCCCCGTTCGCGACCAGCATTGCGCCCACCTTCGCCTCTCGACCATGCGCCATGTGGCACCGATGGCCAAGCCGTTGCGCGCCGCCTATCCTGAATGTGTGCCCCGATCCGGGTCATCGAAGGCTTACGTTACCCGGAAGAATTGAGGATAGTTCCGTGATGCCAACCATCCCACAAGACAGCGCGGATGGCGGGCCACGGATATCGGTCGACGAGGCCGGGCTACAAAGCGAACTGCGGCTTGCCGCTTATCTGAGCAGCAACAGCCTGCTCGTCCAGCACGGGTTGCTGTCCGGCCTTGGCATGTCGCCGGCAAAGCTGCTGGTCTATTTGACCATCAGCACCAGCACGATCCAGCGCTTCATGCGTCAGGGCGACATCGCGCCGGATTTGCGCGGATCGGCGCCGCTCGATGACACGATGGTCGGCCATATCTCACGCCGCGCCGTCGCCGCCGCCACTGGCATCCCCCGCGAGAATGTTCGCCGTATCATTGTCGAATTGATCGCCGAAGGACGGGTCATTGACTGGCCCGGGCAAGGGTTGACCGCAAGTCGCGCCTTGTTGTCACAAGCATTTGCACAGGATGCGACGCGGGCGATCGTCGGCGAACTGGCGCGGCTTTGCGATTCCCTGCTGCGCGCCGGCGTGCTGACAATCGAGACGGCCAAACCATCGGAATCGCGCCGGCCAGAGGAAGTGCAACCATGAAGAGACTGAGCGGACTCCTGGCGACTGCGCTGTTTGCCCTGGCGTGGCCAGCTTTGGCGGCGATCCCGGTTTCGCCAACCACGGTGACGGACGACCGCCTGCCACCAGCTCGCGTCAAGATTGGCGATGTGACCGTCACCACCGATATCGCTTATCGCACCCTGCCGGGGTTTCGGCCGCTGCGGCTCGACCTCTACACTCCGGCCGGCAAGGCAGCGCGGCCGCTGGTGGTATTCGTTCATGGCGGTGGCTGGACGATCGGCAGCAAGCGCGCCACCGCCAATTATGCCGATTTTCCGGGCGTTCTCGCCGAGCTTGCCCGGCGCGGATTTGCGGTCGCGGCGGTCGAGTATCGGTTGAGCGGTGAAGCGCCCTTCCCCGGTGCTGCCGATGATGTGAAGGCGGCCATCGGCTTTTTGTCGGCCAACGCGGCGCGCTATGGCATCGATGCCGGTCGCATCGCGGTTTGGGGCGGGTCGGCCGGCGCGCATCTTGCGGCGCTGGCGGCGCTGTCTTGCGGTGAAACGCCGCAAGACCCCTGCGTTCAGGCGTTTGTTGGATGGTATGGACCCTATGACATTGCCGCGATGCTGAAGGGTGCAAAGGCGGCACAACCGGCGGCCGGAGCGCCTGCGCCGACCGCACAGGAACGCGCGGAAAGCGAAGGCGGCCTGGCGTTCTTCAACTGCACCGCCAGCGGTTGCCTGACCGATCTTGCCGCCGCCAGCCCGATCAACCATGTCGATGCCGGCGATCCGCCCAGCTTGTTGCTCCACGGCACCGCCGACACGCTGGTGCCAGATAGCCAGACACAGGCGATGGCGGCGCGCATGCGCAAAGCTGGTGTGCCGGTTGAAGTCGTGCTGATCGATGGCGTTGGCCATGGCTGGGTCGGCGCTGATCATGCCGCGACGACAATCGCATCGCAGCGGGCGGTCGCCGTGACGTTCGACTGGCTTGAACAGCGCTTCGGTATGTCGTCGAAATAGGGTGTGTGTCTTACCGATCTACCGACGCTGCCGTGTCAGCGACACCACCCTTCAATCAGGTCATATCCAGGGTGGTGCGAAGACGATCCGGTCGCAACAGGGTGAGCCGTCGATAGTGCAGCGCCACCAGGCCCTCTTTCTCCATCTGCCGCAGCAGCAGTGCCGTAGCGTTACGTGACAGGTTGGACGCCTCGGCGAGTTCGGTCTGACTTGCAGTGACGTCGAAGGGCGGGCCGTCGGGACCGTCGATCTGGCGGCATCCAGCCATTCGCAGAAGGGCACCACAAAGCCTTTCAAGCGGCGAACGACGGCTGAGATCGAGCGCCGCAAGCCCGTTCATGATGCCTTGAGAATCGGCGATCAACGCCATCAGTTGCCAATGCTCGGGATGATCGGCGAGGAATGACCGCAGACGCACCTCGGGAATGACCGCGAGCACGCAATCAGTGCGCGCCATTGTCTGGATGCGGCGCGGCGCCCCCCGGATAATCGGGGTGTAGCCGAACCATTCGCCGGCACGGTAGAGGTGGATGTTGGCAGCGTCGAGATGGCCGTGAAAATGCTGGGTTACCGCTACCTGGCCTTCGGCAACGACATAGAGATCGGCTGATTCGCTCTCAATTCGGAAGACGCTCTGGCCGGGTGAAAAGTGCCGCCAAACGCACAGCTCGAGCAGCTGGTTTGCCGCTTCGGGGGCAGCGCCATCCAACCATCCGCGCGCCAGAATCCGCTGTTTCAGCGAGTCCGTATCAAGCCCGGCGCTGGATGATTTCGTGTCCGCCATCGGGTGCATTTGCACTCCTGAAAACAATTGCTGCGAAAAGACCATGGTAGATCGCACGAAATCGGTCAATTGTGCAGGCCAAGAGGGGGGTAGGATGCGGGTTCGACTAAGTGCGGCGGTGCTGCTTGTGGTGGCTGCAACCCCTGCGCTGGCGACCGAAGGCGGGACAGGGCATTATCTGCTGGGTTCGCGCGATGCACTTTCGGGGATCGTGCCGCCGCCGGGCACCTATGTCTCGACCGATTTCGTCTATCTCAATGCCAGTGTCGATCTCCTGTCGATCGGCGGCGTGGTGCTCGCCAATGCCAGCACCGAGGCGTTGGTCACGAAGCTTTCCATGACGCGGAGCTTTCGCGAGAAAATCCTCGGCGGCCGGTTGATGGTGTCGGTCACCCAGCCTGTCGTCACCGGCAGCCTGACTTTTGATAGCATAGTGCTCGGCAGCAATCGGCGGGTGAAGGACAGCCAGACCGGATTGGGCGATACGACGATCACCACCGGCCTTGGTTGGGACGAGGGCATGAACCATTTCAGCCTGCAGACCAGCTATTTCCTGCCGCTGGGGTTCTTCGAGCCGGCGCGGATCAACGTCGCGACGCTCGACTTGCAGGCCTTGAGCTTTGGTAAGAACCGCTTCGGCTTTACGCCAGTGATTGCCTATACTTTTCTGTCGCCCAAGACCGGGCGCGAGCTTTCGGTGGCGACGGGCGTGTCATTTTCGGCGCGCAACAATGCCACGGATTACCAGACCGCGCCCGAATGGCATCTGGAGGCCGCGGCGCTGCAACGCCTGCCCAGCGGCCTGGCGTTCGGCCTGGCTGGCTATGCCTATGCCCAGCTTGGCGAGGATTCGGGCAAAGGCGCCGCGCAATTGCGCGCGGCCCTTGGCGCGCAAAGCCTGAAGGCGCGGGTTTTCGGCATCGGGCCGCTGGCCAGTTGGCAGACCAAGTTCAGCAACGGCACGAGCCTGACCTTAAAGGCAAAATACACCCATGAGTTCGAAGCGCGCCGGCGGATGTCGGGCGACGTGGTGCAGATTGGCGCGGCACTGGGTTTTTGAGGGGGATGATCATGACGACGGCAAAAACGCTATCGACACTGGTTTTGGCAGGGCTGCTCGCGACGGCTGCTGCGGCGGCGGAACCGGTGACGGTCGATAATTTCACGACAGCGGAAAGCCATCATTATTTTGCGGCGCGGGCGGCAGCGGGCTGTTTTGCCAAGCTGTGCCATGAACGCCAGCCGCGCCCGGCCGATCAGCAGGAGGTTGTCCGCCTCAACCGCGATACAATTTATTCATCCGGGCTGTTCGACCTGACGACCCCGCTGACGGTAACGCTGCCCGCACCCGGCGGGCGTTTTCAGTCGCTGCTGGTCATCAACGAGCAGCACCATAACCCGATGATCGTCTATGGGCCGACGACCGTGACGCTGACGAAGGAAAATGTCGGATCGCGTTATGTCGTTCTGGCGTTCCGGACCTTCATCGATCCCGACAGCCCGGCCGATATTGCCAAGGCGCACGCCCTGCAGGACGAGTTGGTGGTCAGCCAGGCCGATCCCGGACGCTTTGAGGCGCCCGAATGGGACAAGGACCAACTGGTTTCGCTCCGCCAGAAGCTGATGGCGCTGTCACCTTTTAACCCGGCGGCCACCGGGCGTTTCGGCAAGGCCGAGGAGGTGGACAAGGTGCGCCACCTGATCGGCACCGCCGCCGGCTGGGGCGGCAATCCGCCGGAAGCCGCTGTCTATGTCAATCGCTTCCCGCCCAATGCCGATGGCAAACAAGCCTATACGCTGACCTTGAAGGACGTGCCGGTGCAGGCGTTCTGGTCGGTAACCATCTATAACGAAAAGGGCTATTACGAAGCTCCCGAGAAATTCGCCTCGGTCAACAGTGTCACGGCGAAGCGCAACAAGGATGGTAGTGCAACGATGCATTTTGGTGGTGATGCGGCCGCCGCCAACTACCTCAGGATCATGCCAAACTGGAACTATGTCGTCCGGCTTTACCGACCTGACCAGAAGGTGATCGACGGCAGTTGGACGGTGCCCGCACTCGAAGTGGTGAAATGACATGATGACACGCTCCGCGACCACCCTCATCCTGCCACTGGTGCTGCTCGCTGGCTGCCAGCGGGACCCTGGCGCGACATCCGCCACAGCGTCAATCACCGGCACGAAGGACGCCGACGTTGCCGCCACCGCCGTGCCGATGCAAGTCTATTGGGGCGATGAACATGTTCACACCGGTCTGTCGCTTGATGCCGGCATTGCCGGGACCACGCTTGGCCCCGAAGACGCCGTGCGCTTTGCCCGCGGCGACGAGGTGACATCATCCACCGGCGTCCGCATGAAGCTGGGCCGCGCGCTTGATTGGGTGGCGGTGACCGACCATTCGGATGCGCTCGGTTCGATTGCCGCGCTTCGCGATGGCGATCCGGCGATGATGGCCAACCCCTTGGCCAAACGCTGGCACGACATGATGTTGCAAGGCAGCGAAGCGGGTACGCAGGCCAAGCGCGAACTGGTCAAATCCGTTACCGATGGCACCGCGCCGCGCGAACTGGCCGATCCGCGCCATCTGGTTTCAGCGTGGGAAAAAACCGTCGATGTGATGGAGAAATATAACGCGCCGGGGAGTTTCACAGCGTTCATTTCCTATGAATGGAGCGCAGCGCCGGATGGCCGCAACCTGCACCGCAACGTCATCTTCCGCGACAATGCCGACAAGACCCGCGCCACGCTGCCGCTGACCAGCCAGGAGTCAGTCGCACCTGGCCGCGCCGGGACCGATCCGGAATCGCTCTGGAACTGGCTGGCGGCGTATGAAACCAGGACCGGTGGCAAGGTGTTGGCGATCCCCCACAACGGCAATCTTTCCAACGGCGCGATGTTCGCCATGACACGCCTCGATGGCGCACCTTTGACGCCCGAACTCGCGGCACTACGGGCTCGTTTCGAACGGCTTTACGAGCTTTACCAGTATAAGGGTTCAAGCGAAGTGGTGCCGAGCCTCGCGCCAAGCGACGAGTTCGCCAAGTTCGGCATCTGGGACACGGCCGATCTTGGCGGCAATGCGACCCGGCCGGAATCGAAAGCGACCGAATATTGGCGGGACGCACTGGCCAACGGCATGGTTGTCGAAGGCAAGATCGGCGTCAATCCGCACCGCTTTGGCGCCGCCGCCGGAACCGACACGCACACTGCCCTTGCGGCGTATGAGGAAGGAAACTTTGGCGGCAAATTCGCGGATAGCGAGCAATCCAACACCAACCGCTGGAACAATCTGTACAAAAAGGAAGCCGCCTATACCCGCAAGGACTGGACGATGATGGCGCAAGGCATCACCGGCGTCTGGGCGACGGCCAACACGCGCGCCGCAATCTGGGATGGCATGCACCGGCGCGAGACCTATGCATCGTCGGGCCCGCGCATCGTGTTGCGGATGTTCGGCGGCTTCGGGCTGGCAGCAGCCGATCTGCCGGACATGGTCAAGGCCGGCTATGCGCGCGGCGTGCCGATGGGCGGTGACCTGAAGGCTTCGCCAGGCGGTAAGGCACCGACGTTCCTGATCTCGGCGCTGAAAGACCCTGCTGGCGCCAATCTCGACCGGGTTCAGGTCGTCAAGCTGTGGGTTGGCGCCGATGGCAAGCCGGCACAGCGCATCTATGATGTTGCCTGGGGCGGCGCGCGCAAAGCCGGGGCCGATGGCCGCCTGCCACCGGTCGGCAACACTGTCGATCTGAAAACCGCGACCTATCGCAACAGCATCGGCGCGCCCGAACTGGCAAAGGCCTGGACCGACCCCGATTTCGACCCCAAGCTGCGCGCCGTCTGGTACATCCGCGCCATCGAGATCCCGACGCCGCGCTGGACCGCCTATGACGCGGTGCGCAACAAGCTGAAGATCACGCCCGAAGTGGATATGGTGCTGCAGGAACGCGCCGTATCCAGCCCAATCTGGTATGTGCCTGCCTGAATAAAGCGCTTTCTTTCAAGCTGATGGAGGCCGGTACATGGTCGTCAAAACGCTGATACTGCTCACAACGGCGGCGCTGGCGCTGACCGCTTGCGG
>JAAFIT010000126.1 GCA_013298745.1 Sphingomonadales bacterium | reverse complement strand
GCCGCTATTAGCGGGAAGCAGTCATTCGACGCCTAGCAGTGGGTCGAAGTCGCTCTCGTGAGCCGCTAGCCATTTTTTGGTACAAGACATCGCCTTTTGGCTGTCCCCCGGCTTCATATATAGAATGGACGTCCCGCGCGCGTAGTGTAGCTGGAATAGACGCGTCATGCCGCACTTCCGAGCCGCGCGTTCAGCCGTTGCGACGTTAGCTGTGGTTCCCAGCGCGAGAGGCGACTCCGACCAATTTTGTGAAGGGACTGACGAGACAGCGAGCGCTAGTTGAATAAGCACTGGCAGCAAGATGGCGCTCCTCGTTAGCGTCCAGGATACACGACTATCGAACGACAGCAACTGGGCGAAAGCTGTCTTTCGCCGCAGCCGCGTTGAACGGCCGAAAAGTCCCAGAATCAGTCGTTCAGCCCTGGTAGATTCCACTGTCCTACAGAAACCAAATTGGTTATAAACGTCGTTTCGCCGCGCTTCGCCGATGCTCTTTGACATTGGGAGAATAGATCACCGGATGCAGAAACGCGCAAAGGCTCGGTGCCGAAGGCCGCATCGGAGCGGACGTTCTGGACTTTTTTGAAAATCTGGTTTCGACGGTTTTGCCAGACATGCGTCGACCAGGCTGGTTCGCCATTCGGTATTTCAGGTGGCTTTGACGCGAAATGGGTCTGGGGCCGATGGCCCCAGCCGCCGGAGGCCCTTCATGGCTCGAAAGTCGAAAAACGCTCCAAAAGCCGTCAGTGTAGCAGCGTGTGCGGGACGGTTGTTCCACGCTGCAAAACACCGCAATTTCGTAAACTTCGTGACCTTTGGCGGCGCCTGCGATCAGGGTTTGCTTTCCGCGAGCACCTCCGCCTCGATCAGCGCCACCGGGATGATGCCGGCGTCCATCACCTTTTGCATCACGTCCTTCATCACGAACGGGCGGCCGGCGCGTTCGTCGGCGTGGCTCACGGTAGCGAGCAGATGGTCGAGTTGCATCTTGCCGGTGACATAGCTCGGGCCATAGCCGGGTTGGCGGGCATAGAGCAGCTGTTCGAACCCGACGAGGCGGCTGTTGGGGTCGGCCCAGCCGCGCGGCGTCCATTGCGCGTGGAACTGGCCGGCCTGTTCGAGATTCATTTCGTTGGCTTGCACATAGAGCGAGGCAAGGCCGCGCGCGGCGCGATTGGCGAGCATGATGTAAACCAGTTCGCGGCCATGCGGGATGTCGTCATACAGGCCGGCCTGCATCACCAGTTCCTCATAGGCCGTGGCAAAGCCTTCGGAGCGGTTCGCATAGATGCTGAACAGCGACGGCACCCGCCGGATCGGACTGGCATGCGGCGTTTCACGCATGCGGGCGAGGTCGATCCAATGGGTGAAATGCGACATCAGCGGCCACGGATCATGCGCCGTGACATGGCTGAAGAAATTGCGGTCTGCGAGCGGCGTATAGTCCATGCCCTGATTGGCGATGGCCTTCCGGCTCCACGGCGCATCGGGCATCAGTCCGGTATCGGCGAGGAACTGGCTGAACTTGGCTTGCCGCGCCGTCACCAGCGCCTGAAACGCCTTGGGATCATCCAGCGGCGCGATCGGCGGCAGGTTGCGGTTGCGCACCTCTTCGAGCCGCATCCCGGCAACCGAGCGATCGAGCTCGCGGCGCAACAGGGCGACTTGGGCATCCCAATCCCATGGCAGCAGCTCGACGTGTCTGACGAACCAATTGTAGCTGGCCTTGCCGAGCCCGCTGGCACCGGTTTTCTTCGGCGCTTCGGCGGCCACCCAGGCGGCGAAATCATCGGTGGCGGCCTTGGCGTCGGCGATGGCCTTCTTCAGCGCCGGCGAGGCACCGGTCATGTCGGCGGGGATCCGGCCATCAAGGGTGTTCATCACCAGCGTGCCGGCGCCGAGCTTTTTGAGCATTTCGCTCTGTTCGTGAAAGGCGCGGCTGCCGTATTTCCACAGATCGCGGGCGTTACTGCCGGCCAGATTTCTCTTGGCATCGGCCAGATTGGCGGGAACCGCGGCCAGCAATGTCGTCAACTGCTGCTGATCGGCGGCGTTGAGGGGATATTTGAAGGCGTAAAGATTGAGATTGGGATGTGCGGAAGGGCCTTCATGCGCCGGCACGTCGCTCCAATCGGCAAACACCGTGGCATAGAAGGTCGGATCGCGCGCCCAGGGGGTGAGGACGCGCAGATCGAAATCAAGGCCGTTCATCTCGGCCTCGACGATCTGGTAGTCGGTGTTGGCGCTCAGCGGCCAGCCGGTGCGGTCGATGGCTGCGAGGCGTTGGCGGAAGCCTTTCAATGCTTCTGCGCGGCGCTGCATCGCGGCCGGGCTGTAATCGCTCCGGCCGTCGGTTGTGAGTGGCTGCACAGTGCGTCGCCAGTCGGCAAACAAGACGGTCAGGGCCATGTATTGCGGCAGCATGGCCGCAGAATGCGGCGCTGATGCCGGGTCCGCGGCAAGCGCCGAGACGGGCAGAGCGAGCCTCGCCACTGCCAATGTCATCAGCCCGGCAATAGCAGTTCGCATGATTTTTCCCCAGCCGGCGCAGCACCGCTGCACCCATGATGCGGGACACTGGTGGCAGGCGGGCGTTCGGTCAATCTGTCGCTCATATTGCAACGCGCAATCCTGTTGACAGGATATAAAGTATCATACAAACGCAGGCCAGCTTTGACCGTTGTCACAGAGGGTGTTTTTGATGTCCGTTCGCCGTTTCGTCCTCGCAGCTTTGCTTGCTGGTGTCGCAACTCCTGTTCTGGCGCAGTCGCCGGCGCCCACGTCCGCGCCAGCCGCGTCGCCGCAGCTCCATGGCCCGACCGACCCTGAAATCATCGTCACGGCGCCGTACAGCCGCGATCGCAAGCTTGCCGCAACGGCTGTCACTGTTTTGCAGGGCGATGCGCTGCTGCGCGAGATGCGCTCGACGATCGGTGAAACCCTGGCGCGGCAGCCGGGGGTGAGCGCGACCTTCTTCGGACCCAATGCCTCGCGACCGATCCTGCGCGGTCTCGATGCCGAGCGCGTTCGCATCCTGACTGATGGCATCGGTAGCTTCGATGTGTCGAATACCTCGGTCGATCACGCTGTTGCCATCAACCCGCTACTCGCCAACCGTATCGAAGTGCTGCGGGGCCCGGCGGCGCTGCTGTATGGCTCGGGCGCCATCGGCGGTGTCGTCAACATCCAGGACCGCCGCATCCCGCGCGAAATCCCGGATCGCGCCTTACACCTCGATGGCATGGCCAATTTCGGCTCGGCCGCCGAAGAGCGTGGCGGTGGCGCCAGTTTGAACGTCCCAGCCGGCAAATCGGGCGTCGTGCTGCACCTCGATGGCAGCTTCCTTGAAACCGGTGATTATCGCACCGGCGGTTATGTCTTCTCGCAAGCACTGCGCGATGAAGCCGAAGCCGAAGGCGGCGATGTCGCCGAGGATGCGCAGGCGCGTGGCCGGGTGGAGAATACCGCGGCGCGCACCTGGGATATCGGTGGCGGCCTGTCCTATATCGCCGATAATGGCGGTAGCTTCGGTGTTGTGCTCAGCCATCTCGAAAATCGCTACGGCATCCCCAATGCGCTCGAACTCGGCAGCGACCATGCCCATGAAGAAGGCCATGCCGACGACCATGAAGAAGAAGGTCATGGTCATGACAACATCACCCTCGATATGCGCCAGACCCGCCTCGATGCCCGTGCTGCGGTACCGCTGTTCGGTAGTGCCTTTGAAAAGCTGAACTTCCGCTTCGGCTGGGCCGAATATCAGCATGACGAGATCGAAAACACCGGCGCTATTGGCACCACCTTCCTTAATAACAGCTTCGAAGCCCGCGCCGAGTTGGTGCAGCAGGCGCGCGATGGCTGGAAGGGGGCCAGCGGCATCCAGTATTTCAATCGTGATTTCAATGCCTTTGGCGAAGAAGCCTATATCCCGCGCAATTCGACCCAGCAGCTTGGTCTGTTCACGCTACAGGAGTTCGATCTTGGCTCACTGCGCGCCGAAGTTGGCGGGCGCTATGAACACAGCGATGTTGCTTCACAGGTGGTCGGCGTTAGCCGCAGCTTCGACAGCTTCTCGGTTTCGGCCGGATTGTCGGTGCCGCTTGGCGACACCTTGCGTTTTGCCGTTTCGGCGGCGCGGTCGGAACGCGCGCCTTCGGCCGAGGAACTCTTCGCCGATGGCGCCCATGCCGCGACACGCGCTGTCGAAATCGGCAATCCGAACTTCGATACAGAGCGTCAACTCGGGCTCGAAGCGGTGCTGCGCGGCCGCGGCCCCGGCTGGCGGCTGGAGCTGTCCGGCTTTTACAACCGCTTCGACAATTTCATCTTTCTGAATCCGACCGGCGAGACGCAGGATGACCTGCCGGTTTTCCAGTATGAACAGCGCAATGCCGAATTCTGGGGCTTTGAAGCCGAAGGTGCGCTGACGGTCGCACGCTTTGGCGACACCCGCCTCGAAGTTACCGGCCTCGCCGATTATGTCCGTGCGACGGTTCTCGATGGCGGCGGCGCCGCACCGCGGATCCCGCCACTGCGCTTGCTCGGCGGGGTGGAGGCCAGCGGTGGTATGTTTGGTGGCCGCATCGAAGTCGAGCATGTCACGCGCCAGTCGCGGATCGCATCGTTTGAAACCGAAACGCCGTCCTGGACGATGGTCAACGCCAGCCTGACCGTGCGGCCCTTCGGCGCCGACAGCGAGACGGCGATCGTGCTTTCGGCAAACAACATCTTCGATGTCGAGGCGCGCCGCCACGCCTCGTTCCTGAAGGACGTCGCACCGCTACTGGGTCGTGATATTCGCTTGTCGTTGCGCTTCACCCTCTGATCGGACGGCGCAGCGCTAGCAGCAAAATTATTTGTTTTGGCTTTGGGTGTCGCCTATTGCAACGCAGCAAAGTCTTCCTATTTCCATCTTGTGAGCTGGCCCCTTCCCCCCTCGGGGCCCGCTCCTTGGGATGATGCCACTCCCCCCGTGGCCATCCCCCCTGAGCCTTCGCCGCTCCGCCGTTATGGCGGGGCGGCGATTTTTTATTCGGCCGCTTCCTGCAATGGCGGCTCCAGACCGAGCTTGGGTGCCGCGACAGTCAGCAACTCGGCGAGCCCCGCCATGGCGGCGGCAACGCGGCTGAAATCCCGTGTCCGCGCCATTGTGATCGTGTCCATGTAAAGCGCGCGGTCGATTTCGATCTGGACGGCATGAATGCCGGCGGCCGGACTTCCGTGTGTTTCGGTGGTGTAGCCGCCAGCATAGGGTGCGTTGCGCGCCACACGCCAGCCGAACTTGGTGAAATGGTCGTCGATGATCGCCACGAGCGCCGGCGCCGCACTGGTGCCAAAGCGATCGCCGATGACGATCTGCGGCGGCCGGATTCCCATAGGCGTCGGCATCGAGTGGCAATCGATGAGAACGGCATGGCCATGATGGGCGCGAGCGCGATCGATCAGAGTCGCGATGCGGTTGTGCCAGGGCCGGTGCAACGTTGCAATTCGCATGGCCGCTTCGGCTGGATGGAGCTTGCGGCCATAGATATTCTGCCCCTGCGTCGCGAGGCGCGGCAACACACCCAGACCGGCGGTGACGCGTTCGGTGATGCGGGCCGGTACGGTCAAGGCACCGTCGAACATCTCGGTATCGATCTCATCGGCGGCGCGGTTGAGATCGAGATAGGTGCGGGCATAGCGCGCGCGCAAAACCGGCGCACAATCGATACCATCGAGCAGCACATCGACCATCGCATCTTCGGCGCGGCGCAACTGTGCGACCGACAGCCGTGCCGCCGCCACAAAGGTCCGCGGATAATCCCGCCCGGAATGCGGTGAGGCGAAGACCAACGGCGATCGGCCATCAGTAGGTCCGACGACGCTGAATCCCGACAAGGACGAATCATGCATCCCCGATGCTTAAACGCTGCGATTGAAACGCGAAAGCGCCTCCGATGCGCAAATCTGTGGCTTTCGGGGTTGCCAGCGGCGCGCGGCGCGGTTACCAGCCTGCCCAGCGTGGGCGCGTAGCTCAGTGGTAGAGCACTGTGTTGACATCGCAGGGGTCACAAGTTCAATCCTTGTCGTGCCCACCATTTTAAACGGCCGCCGTCCTGACAAGGGGACGGCGGCCGTTTTGTTTTCCGCTCGATCTCTGGTCAGGATTTCGGCGGGTGCCGCTTCGTCCATCGCGAATCGAGTGTCGCCTGCAGATCCTTCGGCGCGCGGCTGACCAGGGTAATGCCTTCGAGCACCGGCACATCACGTTGCAGCAGGCGTGATCGCCAGTCATGGCCGATATCGTAAATCGCCACGTCTTCGCGCTCGGTGCCATTGTCGGTGTAATGGGTGATGATGCCGATGGGCAGGCGGCCCTTGCTGCGATCATCACCAATCGCGCTGCGCAGGGCGCTGGCAAACCAGTCGGCTTCGATACGGGGATTGCCGACCGTGTCGACACTCGTCAGCTCGAGCGCCCTGGGAAACACGATCGTCTGGGTCTGGATGACGCGATCGGCATTGGGCGAGGCGAGGCGCAGCATTTCGCCTTCTTCATCCGCGCTGGCGGTCAACACAAGCGGCGCGACATGAACGGGCTTGGGCTTTGATGCCGCGGCGCGGGTCTCGACGCGGTCCTGATGCGAATCCCACAGGCTGATGCCCGAGATCAGCAGCGCCAATATGCCGACAGTTTCACCGATGCTCAGCCAGCGCCGGCGCTTGGCGGTTTCGGCGGCAGGGGTTTCGGTCATGGCAGGGCAGTCCACTCCAATGTGCAATGCCCCCGCGCCGTGATAGCGGCGAGTGGCGATGACTTCAATCGCGCCGCAGCGCCGCCAGGATCATCGCAGCGACATCTTCCGGCGGCTTCACTGTTGCGGGGTCCTCGCCGGGGAAAGCACGTTCGCGCATCTGGGTGCGGGTGGCGCCTGGGTTGACGATATGGGTGCGGATCGCCGTGATCGCCTCGGTTTCCAGCCCATAGATGGTGACCAGGCTTTCAAGTGCGGCCTTCGACACGGCATAGCTGCCCCAATAGGCGCGCGGGGCGCTACCGACGCTGGACGTCAACGCCACCA
>JAAFIT010000124.1 GCA_013298745.1 Sphingomonadales bacterium | reverse complement strand
GCGGCAGCTTATCCTTATCGCCCTGCTTCTCGCTGGCTGCTCCAGCGACATGCAAGGCAAATGGCCCAGCCTGGCGGCGCGGCCGGGCGAAATTGCCGGTGATGCCAGTCCCACCGGCCCCTGCGCGGGATGTGGTCAGGATCTCGCCGCGGTGGCGCCGCCGCCAGCGCCGGTGGCGATGCCGCTGCCAGCTGATATCGATACCCGCTTGACCGAGATAACTAAGGTGATCGCCGATATCGAGGCCAAGGCGCCGGCGCAGGCGCGGACGGCCAGGGCGGCCATTTCAGCCGCCCGGTCCTCGCCGGACCGGCAGGGCGATGCCGAAGTCGAGCGCAGCCGCTTCGAAGCGCTGTTCATGCCGCTGTCGATCGAGGAACGGCGGCTTGATGTCTTGACCGATGATGTCACGGGCCGCGATGGGGCAGACGCCGTGCTGGCGCGGATTGCCGAATTGCGGGAGCGGGCGGCGACACTGCAGTCGCTGCGGCTGTCGCTGCCCAGCTAACGCCTCGCACTACCGCGCCGGCCGGATACCGACCAGGGTTGCATCGGCCGGAAAGCCGGTAGCGGTGCTGCTGAACGCCACTTTCGCGCCGCCATCGAGGCTGTCGATGGGCGCCACGATCCGCCAACGCCGCACTGTGCCGCCTGGCCCCGCCAAACGCGCTTCGAGATCGGGCAGGGTAACCGCAGCCTTGCTGGTGTTGCGGACGGTACCATTGATCTCCAGCAGCCGGTCACCCGATGGCAGGATGGTCGTTTTTGCCGTGAAGGTGACGGCCAATGGCAGCGGCTGCGGCGCCAGTGCCGCAAGCTGGTTGCCGAGGACGGGCAGATTTTCCGGATCGATTCGCGCCACCCACAGTCCGGCTGCTGCAATCATCAGCGCGCCGCCAACCACAATGGCCGCCAGTGTGCGCAACAGCGGCGAATGTTCCGGTGCATCGGCATCGTCTTCAGCCGATTCAGCAACCGCAGCGGTCTCGACAACCGGGCTCTCGGCGGTCGCTAGTGGCTCCGGCTCCGGCACCATCGACGTTGCGCTGGGCTCGGGCAGCACTTCATCCTCGGCTTCCACCGTCCAGCGGTGGTCGCAGGCGGCGCAGCGCATGCGCGTATTGTCGGGAATGACCGTTGCAGCAAGGCGATAACGGGCGCTGCAATTGGGGCAGGAGATGATCACAGGCGCGTTTCTAGCCGGTGTCGGGGCGGCAGGGAAGCAAGCTGGTGCTTGCCTCTGCACGGAGGCTCGGCGATAGCGCGGTGATGCACGACATCAAGCAGCTCCGGACCGACCCTGAAGGCTTTGACGCCGGCCTTGCCCGCCGCGGCGCGGCACCGGCATCGGCATCGATTCTCGCCATCGATGCGCGTTTGCGTAGCGTCCAGACCGAATTGCAGGCGGTTCTGGCGCGCCGCAACGATCTTTCCCGCGCCGTCGGCACCGCAAAAGCCGCCAAAGACGAGGCCAAAGCCGCCGAATTGATGGCCGAAGTGGCGGCCTTGAAGGACGCCATCCCCGGTCTTGAGGCGCAGGAACGAGGCTTTTCGGTTGAAATCGACGCGGCTTTGGCGGCTTTGCCCAACATTCCGGCCGCCGATGTGCCCGAAGGTGCCGATGAAACCGGCAATATCGTCGTCAAAGCCGTCGGTGCAAAGCCCGATTTCGCCTTCAAACCGCTCGAACATGACGTGGTCGCGGCACGTCTGGGCTATGATCCCGATGCTGCAGCGAAGATCGCAGGCGCCCGGTTCGCCGTATTGCAGGGGCCTTTGGCGCGTCTGCACCGGGCACTCGGCCAGTATATGATCGATGTGCAGACCGAAAAGCACGGTTATTCCGAGACCGCGGTGCCGCTTTTGGTGCGCCCAGAGGCGGCTTTTGGCACCGGCCAGCTGCCGAAATTCGAGGAAGACCTCTTCAAAACCACCGATGGCCGCTATCTGATCCCCACCGCCGAGGTGTCGCTGACCAATCTGGTGCGCGATTCGATCGTCGATGAAGATGCCTTGCCGCTGCGTTTGACGGCGCTGACACCGTGTTTTCGCTCCGAAGCCGGCAGCGCCGGGCGCGATACACGAGGGTTGATCCGCCAGCACCAGTTCGAAAAATGCGAACTGGTGGCGATCTGCACCCCCGAACAGGCCGCCGCCGAGCATGAACACATGCTGCGATCGGCCGAAACCATCCTTGAAAACCTCGGGCTCCCCTATCGCCGCATGCTGTTGTGCACGGGGGACATGGGCTTTGCGGCGCGCAAGACTTTCGATCTGGAGGTGTGGTTGCCGGGGCAGAACGCCTATCGCGAGATCAGCAGCATCTCCGATTGCGGCGATTTCCAGGGCCGGCGCATGGCCGCCCGCTATCGGACACGCGGCGAAAAGGGGTCGAAGGGCTTCGTCAACACGCTGAATGGCTCGGGTCTGGCGGTCGGCCGCACGCTGGTGGCGGTGATCGAGAACCATCAACAGCCCGATGGCAGCGTGCGAATCCCGCAGGTGCTGCATGGTTATATGGGCGGCGTCACTGAATTGACGCCAAGCTGACGGTAATTGCGGCGGTTTTCGTCGCTCAAAAGGATCTCAAATGCGCATTCTCGTCACCAACGACGATGGTATCAACGCCCCCGGGCTGGTCGCACTGGAGGCGATTGCCGCCGAATTGAGCGACGATGTCTGGGTTGTGGCCCCCGCCGAGGAACAATCCGGCGCCGGGCACAGCCTTACGCTGTCGCAACCGGTGCGGGTGCGCGCCATCAATCCGCGGCGTTTTGCGGTGCGCGGCACCCCCACCGACTGCGTGATGCTGGCGCTGGGCGCGGTGATGAAGGATGCCAAGCCCGATCTGATCCTGTCGGGCGTCAACCGCGGCGGCAATCTGGCCGAAGATGTCACCTATTCGGGCACGGTTTCGGCGGCGATGGAGGGCTGCCTGGCCGGCATCCGCTCGATCGCGCTCAGCCAATGCATGACTGATTACAGCGAAGGCCGCGAGGATTTCACCACGGCGACCACGCATGGCGCGGCGATCATTCGCCATGTGCAGGGGATTGATTGGCCGAAAGGCGTGCTGATCAACATCAACTTCCCGCCGGTTGCGGCCGATGCGGTGAAGGGCGTGCGCGTGACCGAGCAGGGGTTCCGCGATTACGGTAACATCCACCTCGTCGAACGCATCGATCCGCGCGGTTTCCCCTATTACTGGCACGGCTTCGGCCGCGAAATGCCGGCGCCAGGCCATGAAACCGACCTGAAGGCCATGCACGAAGCGTGCATTTCGGTGACGCCGCTGCACCTCGACATGACGCATTACGAGACAATGGCGGCGCTGAAGGCCGCACTGGCGCCGCTAGCAGAGGGCTAACGGCGCCAGGAATGGGATCAATCTTTGATCGCGGGACAGGCCGGCGTTACTGAGGCGGCGTCCTTATCTGTGTTCGCAAGACAAGCCTTGGCGATCGCCGCTGCACGACGCGCTTTTGCCAAGTCGGCATCTGCCTGAAGCTCACTCGCAAGCTCGGCTTTGCCAGCGCGAGTCGCCGGATCGACACCCTTGGCTACCGCGTCTTTAGCGTCGGCTTTGGCCGCGTCGGCCGCATCCTGCTTGGCTTGTGCTTCGCGATTTTCCTTGGCCTGCTTGCGTCGGTCGTCATCAAAGTCCTTGGCGTCGGCCGAAATCTTTGCTGCCGCGGCGGCAAAACTCGCGCCCGCTGCCTTGCTGCTGATGTAGCTGACATCGGTTGGTTGTCCGTTCTTGTCGATATTCATCACAAGGCCCGAGTTTTCGAAGATTTCGTTCTTCAATGGTACGAAACGCAACTGCCCCAATTGCGGCACCAGCACCGCTTTTGCGATGACCGAGTCGCTCCCGGCACACTCGAAGGGGCGAGTGTCGGTATCAGGTTTGTTGTGTGGTGGCTCCGGATTGGCTCGGCACAACTTCAATTCGCCCATCACCGGTGGGCGAACGAAAAGCCCCTTGTCGGCGAGCGAGTCGCGCGCGTCGATTGCGCCGATGCTCTTTAGGTCCGCAGGCGTCTTCACATTCCGCAAGCAGTCGCTTCCCGCTGCAGGGTTGTCGGGGCAGTTTTGCACATCACGCCCTTCCGACTTGTCGAGCGAGACGGCAACCGGCAGCAGCGTGGCAAGGCAGGCGTCGACATCGGCGCCAGCACCCACACAGGCTGGGTTGTCGCCGCGTTGCGGCTTTGCTGAATCGGTTTTGTATTTCGGTGTGCCATCTGGCCAGACATAGTCAGCAACCCAAGTCGCGAACGTCGTGCGCAGTTCGGGTTCGTTTTGCAATGCCGCGCCAAGCCTTCCCGGATTGACGACCCGGAGGGTTGCAATCTTCAACATGCCCTTGAAAAAACTTGCCGAATCGCCGGGATTGAGCGCCGTCAATTTGCGTTCTTGAAACGTTTTTGGCCAACGTTCATCCATGGTTGTCGCCAACGCTGCATTTGTATCGTCGATGTCTCTTTGCACATCGTCGGCCTTGCGTAGATTGCCGTCGATTTCGTCGATATATCCCGCCAGCTTGACGCGCTGATCTTGCGTCAAGGGACGGACCGCAGCACTTGCTAACAAGTCTTCAACTGAGCGCCTTGTCTGTTCAACCGCCTTTGCAAGTTTGCTTTTGTCTTCCTTTAGCGATGCCAGCAACGCGAGCTTGGTCGCCGCTTCATCTGTGCAGACCACCATCTGCTTTTTTTCGGCAGAGCTTTCTAGAAGTTCGGTTAAGTGCTGAAGTTGCTTCTCGCGCTTGGTCGGTTTGTGCTTTACACTTTCGAGTTTGTTCAGCAGGTCAAGTGTAGTATTTGTTTCAAGATTATAGAAATTCTGACCAAGTTGTTCGGGGGGCTGGACATTTGTCTTTGTCGTCTCTGTGACTTTCCCTAGCGTTTTGACGCCCGCCGCTCCAGCCAAACCCGCTGGCCCGATGACGATGCTGGAGACGGCAAGGCCGGTCGCCACCAGGTCTCCCAGGATCTGTCCCGTCTGGTCGTCCATGGTGCTGTTGACGCCTTTGAGCAGGTCGGTGCCTTCCCAATAAGTCATCACAAAATTTGTCGTTTTGGACGGACCAACAAGCTTGGCAGGGTTGAATTTGTAGCGTTCCCCGACGATCATTTCCGGCGTGGCTTTGCCGGACAGAGCAATCTGCATGCCGCCGCGCCAGAGCGATTCAAGCTTTACGGCTGTCTTTTTGTCGTCGGCCACGATCGGTGGCAAGACGACCGCCGAGGCGCAATTGGTCAGCGCCCGCGTAACGGCGATGTCATAGGTCAACATCGGCAAGGCGTAGGTCGACCCGGGAATTGCCTGTCGATATGCGTCGGTCCGGTCGAGATCGGGCAGGCTTTGCAAACTCGTCGTGCACGCACTCAAGCTCAGTGACGCGGTCGTCGCCAACAAAACTGCATTCTTGATCTGCATCTCTCGTCCCTCTCGTCCAGTAACGATTGCCCACAATAAACGCGCAAGACTCGTCGTTGCTTTGATGTCATCTTGACACGGCAATGTGTGTCGGCGGCCGTATCGTCGCGTCAACGCATCCGGCAAATTTTTACGCTGTTTTCACGCAAAGCTGGCGTTCGACCCCTCGCAAATGGTGGCGACGCGCCGTGACTTCGCCTAATGACTCGGGGTGCCCAAATTGCTTCCTGTTGCCGCGCTTTGGGCGCTGGCGTTGCTCGCCGCTTGTGCCGAACGCGGTGGCGAACCGCCGACTGCTGTTGCGAAGCCGCCGCCCAAGGCCACACCCAAGCCACCGCCCAAGCCCGCGTGGCAGGCGCGCAAGGTCGTTCCCGATGCCGTTTCGATGCCGCAGGGGCGCGTCCACACCGTCAAGCCTGGCGAAACCGGCATCGCCATTGCCATCGCTTATGGCGTGAAGTGGGACCGGATCATCGCGCTCAACAAGCTCAAGGCGCCTTATGTCCTCGAAGTCGGCGACAAGCTGCTGCTGCCGTCAGCGAAACAGGTGGCGGCCCAAACGCCTGAGGAGCGGGCGCGGGCGTTCAGCCTCGATATCGACGACATCATTACCGGCGGCGAGCCGGCGATCGCCGGGCAATTGGTCACGGCGGCCCCGACGGCGCCCAAGCCGTCGCGGCCGACGACCGGCACCACCCGTCCGCCAGCGCCGGCGCCGACCCCGATCGGCAATGCCCCGGCGTTCCGCTGGCCGGTCGAAGGGCGGGTGCTGTCGGCCTTTGGCGCCAAGCCGGGTGGGCGCTTCAACGATGGTGTGAACCTCAAGGCGTCTGCCGGCGCACCGGTGCGTGCCGCGGGCGATGGCGTTGTCGCCTATGCCGGCGACGCCATTCCGGCGTTCGGCAACCTCATCCTCATCAAGCATCCTGGCGGCTGGGTGACAGCCTATGGCCATGCCGAAGCGCTGCTGGTGGCGCGCGGGGCCAAGGTTTCAACCGGCGATGTCATCGCCCGCGCCGGCCAGACTGGCGATGTCGACGAGCCGCAGGTGCATTTCGAGGTCCGCCGCGGCCGTACCCCCGTTGATCCGGCGCGCGTCATCGGCCCCCGGTGACAGCACGGCCTGTGTCGCGTAAGGCGCGGGGATGACAGTGTCCCTCGATATCGCCCCAAAAGTCGGCATGGTTTCGCTCGGTTGCCCCAAGGCGCTGGTCGATTCCGAACGGATTCTCACGCAATTGCGCGCCGATGGCTATGCGCTGTCGGGCGATTATGCCGGCGCCGATGTGGTGATCGTCAACACCTGCGGCTTCCTCGATAGCGCCAAGGCCGAAAGCCTGGAAGCGATCGGTGAGGCGATGGCCGAAAACGGCAAGGTGATCGTCACCGGCTGCATGGGGCATGAGGCCGACAGCATCCGCGCCCGCTTCCCCGATGTGCTCGCCATCACCGGGCCGCAGCAATATGACGATGTCGTCAACGCCGTCCGCGACGCGGCACCCCCGGTCAAGTCCGCCTATCTGGACCTCATTCCCGATGCCGGCCTGAAGCTGACACCGCGGCATTACAGCTATCTGAAGATCTCCGAAGGCTGCGACCATCGCTGCGCCTTCTGCATCATCCCTTCGCTGCGTGGTGATCTCGCCAGCCGGCCGCC
>JAAFIT010000123.1 GCA_013298745.1 Sphingomonadales bacterium | reverse complement strand
CCTTCGATAATGGCGCCGAACTGCCGGTGTTCCTTGCCAGCCGCAAGGGGCTGACCGGGCCGCTCGCCGATGCGCTGGTGGCGGAGGACGAAGCCGGCGCGCGTGAGCATTGCCGGCTGCTCTATGTGGCGATGACGCGGCCGGAGGATTTGCTGTTCATCGGCGGCACGCTGCGTAGCGGCGACAAGCCGCCGCCGGAGGACAGTTGGTATGCGGCCGTCGAGGCGGCGATGCGTGAGCTGGGGGCGGAGGAGTGGCAAGCCGAGGGCTGGGACGAACCTGTGCTCGAATATCGCAGCGGCATCGCCAAGGCGCGCGAGCCAGTCACTGCGCCGATGCTCGATCCCGATGCGGCGACGTCGCTGCCCGGTTGGGCGACCCATCCGCCGCCCGCCGAGGCGCGACCGGCACGGCCGCTCAGCCCTTCGGCGATTGCCGCTGATGATGTCGCGGCCCCGCCAATGGGCGCGGCAGCGCAGGCCGCGGCAGCCCGCGGCTCGGCGCTGCACGCGCTGTTCGAACGCCTCCCCGAGCTGCCCGCTGGTGATCGCCGGCGTGTCGGCGAGGCCTGGGTGGCCGCCAATCGCCCGCAGCTTGATGCTGCGGCGACCACGCAGACGGTGCTGGCGGTCCTCGACGATCCGGCCTTTGCCGATGTCTTCGCGCCCGATGCGCTGGCCGAAGCGCCGCTGGCGGCGGTGGTGGGCGACAAGGTCATCGCCGGCATCGTCGATCGGCTGCTTGTTGATGAAACGCGCGTGCTGATCGTCGATTTCAAGACAGGAGCGCGGGTGCCGGCAACGGCGGATGCTGTGCCAATCTATTATCTGCGCCAGATGGCCGCCTATGTTGCGGCACTGCGCACTGTCTTTCCGGGGCGCGACGTGCAGGCGGCGCTGCTGTTCACCGAAGGCCCTTCGCTGATCACCCTGCCCGATGCCGTGCTTGCGCTTTATGCCTTGAAAGACGAACCCGTGTTGAAGGACGGGGACGACACGCCTATCTTCCCGCAATAGCGATAAAGGAGGCCCCCATGGCCACGAAGCACATTACCGACGCCTCGTTCCACGCCGATGTGATCAGCAGCGAAAAGCCGGTGCTGGTCGATTTCTGGGCGGAATGGTGCGGCCCCTGCCGCCAGATCGGCCCGGCGCTCGAAGAGATCAACAACGAGCTCGATGGCGTCGATATCGTCAAGATCAACATCGACGACAACCCCGATGCCCCGACGCGTTATGGTGTGCGTGGCATTCCGACGATGATCCTGTTCAAGAACGGCGCACCGGTGGCGACCAAGGTGGGTGCTGCACCGAAATCGGCGCTGAAGGGCTGGCTCGAGTCCGAACTCGGCTAAAAACTTTCATCCCGGGATGTTTCCCGGGATGATCATCAAGCCGGCATCACGATCTGCCCGAGCCGCGGGAAGTGCACATGCACCGCGCCGCAACGATCTCCGGTGCGCGCAATCACAATTCCTGTCGGGTCGCATTGCAGCAGCGTGCCGGTTGAAGGCGCATCGCCCGATCCATCGGTTTTGATCGCGACGGCCATGCCCTTGGTGAATGGCGCGTCAATGCTGCCGGTGACCGGTGCCGGCGTGGCGGCTGCAGCAGTGGCGATGGCAGCGTCTGCAGTGATGGTCGTTTTGGCGCCATGCCCCAGCGCCGCCACGCGATCATACCAGGCCGCGAGGTGCGGTAGCGCAAAGATCGTCGCCGTCGTGTCCTTGGCGAACGGGTTGCCGCGCACGAACCAGATGTTCGAGTAGAACGCCAGATCGGCATGGCCGGGGTCGGCACCGCCGATGAAGGCGCGCCCGTCCGACAGGCTGGCATCGAGCCAGTGCGCCGCGGTCAGCGCCTGCGTCGTCAAATGCGGCGTCGCGCGCGCCAGCGCACCCATGTCGAGTCCGAAGCGGCCCTTGCGGTCTTCGATGAACGCCGCCGGCAAGGCACCTTCGGGCATGGCGCCGAGTGCGGCACCGACATGCGCCATGAATTGCGGGCCACCGGCCCAGCTCGCCATCACTTTGTGCAGCGGCCCCAAAGGCGGCGGGTACAGGCTGGGTTGTGGCTGGAAATGGTCGATTGCCGCCAGAATTGCGGCGGTGTCGCAATAGATGTCGGCACCGATCTGCACCACCGGCGTGCGGGCATAGCCGCCGGTCAGTTCAACCAGGTCGGGCTTGGGCATGATGTTGGGGATGATCACCGATTGCCACGCCATCCGCTTAAACCCGAAGGCGGCGCGCACCAGTTCCGAAAAGGGTGACGTCTGATATTCGTGCAAAATCGGGGTCATCACGGCGTCCTTGATTTGGTCGGCACCGGCCCGCGCCCCCTGCCCAACCACCCACAAGGGTATCCTATCGGGTGGTTGGGCAGGGGGCGCGGGCCGGTGCCGACTTCACTTCAACCGACAATCTAGCTGCGATAATCGGCGTTGATACTGATATATCCGTGCGTCAGATCGCAGGTCCACACCCGCGCCCGGCCGCTTCCGATCCCGATATCAACGGCGATCTCCACCTCGTCGCCGGCCAGATGCGCCGCCACCGGGGCTTCGTCGTAATCGGGGACGACCATGCCCCTGGCGGCGACTTCGGTGGTGCCGAAGCGGATCGACAGCAGGTCGCGCTCCGCCGCCTCGCCGGCCTTGCCGACGGCCATGACGACGCGGCCCCAATTGGCATCGCCGCCGGCAATCGCGGTCTTGACCAGCGGCGAATTGGCGATGCTCATGCCGATGCGGTGCGCGGCGGCATCGCTTTCGGCCCCGGTCACGGTGATGGCAATCAGCTTGGTGGCGCCTTCGCCATCGCGGACGACGAGCAGCGCCAGTTGCTGGCAGAGGTCGGCAAGTGCTCCGGCAAAGGCATCGGCACCGGGCGAGTCCCAGCCGCTCAGCTCGGCATTGCCGGCGGCGCCGGTGGCAAAGGCCAGCACGGTGTCCGATGTCGAGGTGTCGCCATCGACGGTGATGCACGAAAAGGTGCGGGTGTTGGCGCGGGCGAGCGCCTCCTGGAGGAACGCCGGCGCGACAGCCGCATCGGTGAAGATGAAGCCGAGCATCGTCGCCATATCGGGCGCGATCATCCCGGAACCCTTGATGATTCCATTGAGCGTCAAGCGGACATCGCCGACCATCGCGCTGGTTGTCGCCGCCTTGGCGAAGGTATCGGTGGTGCCGATGGCGACTGTCGCCGCGTGGAAATCGGCACTGCCCAATGCCCCGTGCGCCGTCGTCACGCCGGCAACAGCCTTGTCCTTGGGAAGCGGCACGCCGATGACGCCGGTCGAGGCGGCAAACACTTCGTCGGCCGCGCAGCCGAGCAAGGCTGCTGCTGCTGCCGTCTGGGTGGCGGCCGCCTCGCGCCCCGACAACCCGGTGAAGGCGTTCGAATTGCCGGCATTGACCACCAGCCCGCGAGCGCGGCCACCCGCCAGCCGGGCGCGGCACAGTTCGACCTCGGGGGACGGGCACTTCGACCGCGTCAGCACCCCCGCCACAGCCGTGCCGGGCGCCAGTTCGACGAGGGTCACATCGGCGCGTTGCCACGCCTTGTAGCCGGCGGTGGCAGTGCCGATACGCACCCCGGCGATGGGAGCGAGGGTGGGAAAGGGGCGAGCAAGGGGGGAAACAGTCATGTTGATGGTCATGCCGCGGGGAGCAGGCCGAGTCGAGCCGCTTGCACTCCCATGGCGAGGTGCCTAGGGGCGACAGCACCTCCATTGCTGAGAATTTCGGGCCCGTGCTTTTCTGGATCTATGATCACCCCGCCTGGCAGATGGCGCTGCTGTTCACCTTCGGCGTCGCTGGCTTCGCCGTGGTGGGCGTGCTCCTGTTCCGGCGGGTGTTTGGCGCCTGGCTGCACCGCGACGACAAGGTCAACGAAATGGTCGGCTTTGCCATGGCGAGCTTCTCGATGCTCTATGGCCTGCTGCTCGGCCTGCTGGCGGTTGCCGCCTATCAGGGGTTTGCCGACACGTCGGGCCTTACCGATCGCGAAAGTACGGTGCTCGCCACGCTTTATGGCGCCACCGCCGCGCTGCCCGATCCGATCGGCAACGAGCTTCAGGCCGATCTGCGCCGCTATACGCGCAACGTGATCGATGTCAGCTGGCCCGAACAGCGCCGCGGTGTGATCCCGACAGAGGCCGGCGAGATCCTCGAATCCTATCTCGTGCGCCTCCACGCGTTCGAGCCGCGGAGCTATCGCGAACAGAATCTCCAGGCCGAAGCGCTCGGCCTCGCCAATGAACTCGTCCAGATCCGCCGCACCCGTTTGCTCAGCGTCGATGGCGGCATCCCCGAAATCCTGTGGTGGGTGGTCGTGACCGGCGCCCTCATCAACATCCTGCTGGTCTGGATGCTCGATATGGCGCTTGCTACCCATGTCATCCTGTCGGCGATGGTCGGCGGCTTTCTGGGGCTGGTCATCTTTCTCGTCGCCGCGATGGATTACCCGTTCCGGGGTGAAGTCAGCGTCGGCCCCGATTCGTTCGAGTTCGTTTATGAAACGATCATGGCGCGGGATGCCAATAGTGCCGGAGCGGCGGCGATCGCAGCGACCAAACCCAACGCACCAGATTGACTCCGACGCCGGCTGCCTCTATGCGCAGCCGCTTGAATTTCAGCCGATCCGCCGGCACGTCACAGGATTTTCGAAATGAAGCGTACCTATCAGCCTTCGAAGCTCGTCCGCGCCCGCCGCCATGGCTTCCGCGCCCGCATGGCAACCGTTGGTGGCCGCAACGTCATCCGCAATCGCCGCGCCCAGGGCCGCAAGAAGTTGTCTGCCTGAGGACGCATTGGCCGGCCGCCATCCCGGCGGGCTTGCCCATGACGCCTGAAACCATCAGCTTGCGGCGCGATTTCCTCGCCGCCAACAAGGGCCGGCGTGTCGCAACGTCGGCCTTCGTGCTTCTCGTCAACCCGCGCGGTGACGGTGATGCGCGAATCAGGGCGGGGTATACGGTTACCAAGAAGATCGGTGGCGCCGTGGTGCGCAATCGCATCAAACGCCGCTTCCGGGCGCTGGCACAGGCACTTCTGCCCAGCCATGGCATGGCCGGCGCCGATCATGTGCTGATTGGTCGCGATGCGGCGCTGACCCGGGACTTTGCCGATTTGCGCGCCGATCTGGAGCGCGCATTGGCGAAAGCGGCGCGATGAACATCGTTTCGCGCGTGCTGATCGTGCCGATCCGGGTCTGGCAGCTGACATTTTCGAAGGTTTTGCCGCCGACCTGCCGCTATGCGCCGTCGTGTTCGGCTTATACGATCGAGGCGTTGCAGCGCCACGGACCGGTCAAGGGCCTGTGGCTCGGCATCAAACGCATCGGCCGCTGCCACCCCTGGGGGTCATCGGGCTATGACCCGGTGCCCTGACACGCTATAGGGCGCGCAACCGGGACGCAGCGCCCGTCTGTTCATCACCATTTTTCGCCAAGAAGAGCCCCGTTTGTGAGCAAAGACACGCGCAACATCATCCTCGCGTTCCTGCTGTCGGCGCTGGTGCTGATGGGTTGGCAGCTGGTTGCCGATCGCTATTTCCCGGCGCCAAAGCCGCCAGTGGCCGCGGCGACGCCCGCAACGCCGGCCGCAGCAACCGCCACGGCTGCTGCTCCTGCTGTTACCGGTGGCTCCGTACCTGGCGTCGGTGCCGTCAAGGTGACTGGTGATCGTGATGCGATTCTGGCCTCCACGCCGCGTGTTGCCATCGCGACGCCGCGGGTTTCGGGGTCGATCAATCTCAAGGGTGCGCGCTTTGATGATCTGGTGCTGCCGCCCTATCGGCTGACCATCTTCAAGGATTCGCCGCCGATTCGGCTGTTCAGCCCCAGCGGCACCGCCGATGCCTATTTTGGCCAGTTCGGCTGGACCGGCGCCGGCGCGCCGCCCTTGGATGCGCTGTGGACCGCCAGCGGCCCGCGCCTGACGACGGAAACCCCGGTTACGCTGCGCTACACCAATCCTGCCGGCGTGGTGTTCGAACAGATCATCAGCATCGACAAGGATTTCATGTTCACGGTGCGCCAGCGGGTGACCAACCCCGGCCCGGCACCGATCAACCTGCAGACCTGGGGCCTGGTTTCGCGCCTTGGCGAAGGTGCCGAAGTCACCAGCTTCAACATGCACATCGGCCCGGTCGGTGTCATGGACGGCACGTTGCGCGATACCGAAGTCGAGTATGAAAAGCTGAAGGATAATGGCGCCCAGCGCTACACCACCACCGGCGGCTGGCTCGGCATCACCGAAAAATACTGGCTGGCAGCGGTCATCCCCGATCAGAAAACCAAGGTCGAAGCGCGCTTTGCCGCCGCCCCTGGCGATCTGTTCCAGACCGATTTCCTCGGGCCGGTGGTGACCGTTGCGCCGGGTGCCAGCCATGACGTCACCGGGCACTTCTTCGCCGGTGCCAAGGAAATCGGCCTGCTCGACAGCTATATGAAGCGCCTCGGCATCCCGCATTTCGATCTGGCGGTAAGCTGGGGCTGGTTCATCCTGCTCGCCCAGCCGATCTTCTTCCTGCTCGAATGGCTGTTCAAGATCACCGGCAATTTCGGCGTGGCCATCATCGGGCTGACGCTGATCGTCCGCGCTGTGATGTTCCCGATCGCCAACAAGCAATATGAATCGATGGCCAAGATGCGGATTCTGGCGCCGAAGATGAAGGCGGTGCAGGAGCGCTACAAGGACGACAAGGTCCGCCAGCAGCAGGAAGTGATGGCGCTCTACAAGACCGAAAAGGTCAATCCCGTCGCCGGCTGCCTGCCGCTCCTGATCCAGATCCCGGTGTTCTACGCGCTTTACAAGACGCTGATGGTGTCGATCGAAATGCGCCACCAGCCGTTTGCGCTGTGGATCAAGGATCTGTCCGCACCCGATCCGCTGACGCCGCTCAACCTGTTCGGCCTGATCCCGTGGCAGCCGCCGGCGATGATCGCCCTGGGTGTCTTCCCGATCATCCTCGGCCTCACCATGTGGCTCCAGCAAAAGCTGGCGCCGGCCCAGATGGACCCGGTGCAGAAGCAGGTGTTTGCCTTGATGCCCTGGGTGCTGATGTTCGTCATGGCGCCATTCCCGGCGGGCCTCCAGTTG
>JAAFIT010000122.1 GCA_013298745.1 Sphingomonadales bacterium | reverse complement strand
CACCCGCACCGAAATGTCGGCGCACGCGCCGCGCATCGAAACCATGCAGGTGCCCAAGGACAAGATCCGTGATGTCATCGGCACCGGCGGCAAGGTGATCCGCGAAATCGTCGCCACCACCGGCGCCAAGGTCGACATCGAGGACGATGGTACCGTCAAGATCGCTTCGTCGGACCCGGAAAAGATCGCCGCGGCCCGCAAGTGGATCGAAGGCATCACCATGGAAGCCGAAGTCGGCAAGATCTACACCGGCAAGGTCGTGTCGATGGTCGATTTCGGCGCGTTCGTGAATTTCATGGGTGGCAAGGATGGCCTCGTCCACATCTCGGAAATCAAGAACGAGCGCGTTGCCAACGTCAAGGAAGTCCTGACCGAAGGCCAGCAGGTCAAGGTCAAGGTTCTTGCCGTCGATGAACGCGGCAAGGTGCGTCTGTCGATGCGCCTCGTCGATCAGGAAACCGGCGAAGAACTGCCCGATACGCGCCCGCCGCGTGAAGGTGGCGATGATCGCGGCCCGCGCAGCGATCGTGGCCCGCGTCGTGATGATCGTGGTGGCCGTGGCGACCGTGGTCCACGCCGTGATGGCGACCGTGGTCCGCGCGGCGATGATCGTGGCCCCCGCCCGGAACGTGCCCCGCGCGATGAAGCCCCGCAGGAAGGCGGCAGCCTGCCGGACTTCCTCACCGGCCCACGCGACTGATCTTCAGCTGCGGCTGATTAGGAAAGGGCCGTCCCGCAAGGGGCGGCCCTTTTCGGTTGGCGGATGCTTTTCGGCTTGCATGCTATGGCGCGCCGCCTCGATGGTGGCTGCCTGGCGGTTGGAGCAGGTGGCTATATGGTAGATGACACGGATAGGTCGGGATCCGCAGTCGACAGGTTGACGATCGTCGGCTGGGCAATGGCGCTGATGCCGTTACTGACGATGGCGCATGAAATCGGTGGCCATGCTGCGACTTGCGCCGTGCTGGGCGGTGATGTGGCCGAAATCGGGGCGTTTTATGTGCGCTGCACTGGGCTGGATGGGGCGGCGCGCGTTGCTGTGAGCCTGGCAGGCGTGGTGGTCAACGTTATGGTGGCGCTGGTTGCCTATCGGTTCTGGCGCCATGCTGTCAGCGATTCGGCGCGATTGCTGTGGTGGCTGGTCTGGGTCACGCAGGCTTTTGTTGCGGCCGGCTATGTGGCTTTTTCGGGGGTCACCGGGGGTGGAGATCTGGGCGTCGTCCATGGCGCGCTGGCCGACGCATCACCGCCTTTGTTCTGGCGCGTCATGCAGGTTGCGGGCGGCGTGACTGCCTATGTCATGCTGGTGCGCGCGGCGATTCGCGGTCTCGATGCGATGCTCGGCGATGCGCCGGCAACGGCCATATCTCGCCGCCGGATCGCGCTGACCTATTATGGTGTCGCCGGGATCGCCGCAGTGGCCGTTGGTCTTGCCAATCCGGTGGGCCTTTGGGTGACGCTGATGTCGGCGGCGGCATCGACCTTCGGGGGGCTTGCCGGCCTGATTTCGGTGGGGTTGGCACGGCCCCGCGGCGCCACCATCAACCGCTTCGTCATTCGACGCGATTGGCGGGTGAACGCCATAGGGGCCGTGACGCTCGCCGGTTTTGCACTTGTCCTTGGGCCGACCCTGAGCTTTTGAGCCGATCCGAGCCGAAGCCCGGTGCCGAGATGGCTATGGGCCGGTCGGTGCCGCCGTCACCGGTATGGTCCCTGCGCTACTTTTGCGTCGCGACCTTGTCGCGCAGTGCATTGGCCTTTTCGTTCAGCCGATCGCTGGCGGCGGCGGCCTTGTCACTGGCAACAGCAGCGGCTCCGGCAACCTTGCTGCCGGCAACATCAGCGGCGGCACTGGCCTTTTCACCGGCGACATCAGCAGCGGCCTGGGCACGCTCCCCGGCGGCATCCAGCTTGGCCCCGGCTGTTTCGGCGGCAGCATCGACCTTGGCGCCGGCCACATCCGCGGCGGCGTCCATCTTGGTCTTCGCCGCCTCTGCCGCTGCATCGACCTTGGCCTTGGCCGCTTCGGTGTTGGCGGCATCGGTGCAGCTCGCCAGCAGCAACATGCCGGTTATCGTCACAATCCCACTGATGCGCATGTTTCAGCCCTCCCGTTTGCGTTGAAAGCGGGAGCATATCAGCAGGTGAGACGTGGCGCCATTGGCTCGCTGCCGCCGGAGGCAATCCATCCAGCGATTCAATTCGTCGACGATCGGCTCAAGGGGTACCGGTCCCGATCTCGGCGAGCGTCGCAATGATATCCTCGGGCCAGTCGGCGATCAGTGTGGCGAACAGCGCGTCGTCGCCGGCAAACAGTGCGCGGGCGGCGGCTTCGAAGCCCGGCAGGTCGCCGGCGATTGCCGACATAAAGCGATAGGTGGCGTCGCGCGTTGCGCGGCGGTTGCCGGCATCGTCGCGGCGCGCGGCGTCGATCAGCCGCCGCAGCACCACCGATGCGCCACCGGGTTGTGCCGCCAGCCACTCCCAATGGCGTGGTAGCAGTGTCACTTCGCGCGCCACCACACCCAGGCGTGGCCGACCGCGCGCGGCGGCACCGATGCCGAGCCGCTCCAGCGTGTCGGCAACGCTGCCGCGCGTATCGATGTCGACAACGGCACCGTCGTGGTGCCGGAACACCAGCAACGGGAGATCCGCACTGGCGCTGGCAGCGTGAACAGCGGCAGCGACAGTCGCCAGCGGTCCCGTGGCGATGCGGCGATGGCCATCGAAGGCGCTGTGTAGCGGGTTATCCATGACCTTTTATACCCGGATGAAATTATGCTTGTCAATAATATCCGGGTAAAATAATACCAGTCCATGACGATTGATCGCAAAGCCGCAGTGACCGCCTGGAAGGAGCGCAAAAGCGCACCGGGAATCTATGCCATTCGTTGCGTGCCGTCCGGCGAGTGCTGGATTGGGCAAGCCGCCGATGTGGCGACAGTGCAGAATCGCCACTGGTTCGCATTGCGCATGGGCAGCCACACCAATCGCGCGGTCCAGGCAGCGTGGATACAGCACGGCGCCGACGGTCTGGTATTTGAAGTGGTCGAGTGCCTCGCGGAGGAAGAGGACGCGACCGTTCAGGCCAGCCGGTTGCGCAACGCGCTCCGGCGCTGGCGCGACGAGACGGGCGCCGCGGCGGTGTGAGACTCAGCTGGCGCGGACCAGCGTGCCGACCCCGCGCCGGGTGAAGATTTCGAGCAGCATGGCATGGCCGATGCGGCCATCGAGGATGACGGCGGCATCGACACCGGACTCGACCGCGGCGACACAGGTTTCCAGCTTGGGGATCATGCCGCCGGTGATCGTGCCATCGGCGGTCAGATCGGCGATATCGGCCGGGGTCAGGTCAGTCAGCAGCTGCTTGTCCTTCGACAGCACGCCGGCGACATCGGTCAGCAGGAAGAAGCGCGATGCGCCCAGCGCCCCGGCAATGGCGCCGGCCATGGTATCGGCGTTGATGTTGTAGGTATGGCCATCGGCGCCGACGCCAACCGGTGCGATCACTGGCACGATGCCGGCGGCCAGCAATGTGTGGATGATGGTGGTATCAACGCTTTCGGGTTCACCGACAAAGCCGAGATCGACAACCTGTTCGATGGCGCTGCCAGGGTCGCGCGTCGTCCGCTGCACCTTCCTGGCGCGCACAAGCCCAGCGTCCTTGCCGGAAATGCCGGCGGCGCGGCCACCGGCGCGTTCGATCCAGGCAACGAGCTCCTTGTTGATCGAGCCGGCGAGGACCATTTCGGCGACTTCGGCGGTAGCGGCATCGGTAACGCGCAGGCCATCGACGAAGCGGCTTTCAATGCCCAGCCGCTTCAGCATCGCGCCGATCTGCGGCCCGCCGCCATGGACGACCACCGGCAAGATGCCGATCGCCTTCAAAAGCACGATGTCTTCGGCGAAATCCTGCGCCAGCGCGGCGTCGCCCATGGCGTGGCCGCCATATTTGACGACGAAGATCTTCCCCGCATAGCGTTGCAGATAGGGCAAGGCCTCAATCAGCGTCTCGGTCTTGGCCAGCATTTCGGGGTCGGGGGCGTGGTTCATGGCGCGACCTATAGGCGGAGCGGTGCGACGACGGAAGCAGCCGATTCTTCTGTTGCAACGAGGGTGAGCACCAGTGTGCCGCCGACCGGCACTGCGGCCCAGCGCGCGGTCAGATCGGCAATTCGTGCGCGGATCGCCGCGATGGTCGTGCCATCGAGCGCCAACGGCGTGTCGCCGCGCGCCTCGCAGGTGACGCGATAAAGCGCGATCAATTCCTCGTTCGGCACCGGCCCGCCGCTCCAGGCTTCGGCTTGGACGGTTTCAACGAGCCGTTCGACGGCGCGGTGATGCGGATTGTCGGCACCGGCCGTAAAGCCGCTGTCACCGCCCGTCGCGATACCACCCAGAAACCCCAGCGTCGCGACTTCGGATTCGACGGCGAAATGCACCATATCGTGCGGGATGATGCCCTGTTTCGGGCAATCGATCGGCGGCTGCGGCCCGGCAGCGGTGACGATATCGAGCTTGTCGTATTTGCCGCTGCCCTTGGTGAAGGTCAGCTGCATCAGCGTGTCGGTACCGGCTCCGGCCCGGAGTAATCGTAAAAGCCACGGCCGGATTTCTTGCCGTACCAGCCGGCTTCGACATATTTCACCAGCAGCGGCGCCGGGCGATATTTGGGGTCGCCGGTGGCCTCCTGCATCACCTTCATGATGCTGAGCAGTGTATCGAGCCCGACGAAATCCGCGAGCGTCAGCGGCCCCATCGGGTGGTTGGCGCCAAGCTTCAGCCCGGTATCGATATCGACGACGCTGCCGACGCCATCGCCCAGCGCGAAGATCGCTTCATTAAGCATCGGGCAGAGGATGCGGTTGACGATGAACGCCGGGCTGTCGGCGGCTTCGATCGCGGTCTTGCCGATGCGTGCGGCGAATTCGTGCATCGCTGACTTGGTCGCGGCCGAAGTCGCGAGGCCAGGGATGATCTCGACCAGCGTCATCAGCGGGACGGGATTGAAGAAATGCAGGCCGGTGAAGCGATCGGGCCGGTCGGTGGCGGCGGCCAGCCGGGTGATCGAGATCGACGAGGTGTTGGTGGCGAGCAGGGCGCCATGCTTGAGCTTCAGCCCCGCAAAAATCGCCTTCTTGACGGCTTCATTCTCGGTCGCCGCCTCGATCACCAAATCGGCATCGGCAAAGGCGGCATTGTCGGTGGTCAGCGCAATCCGCGCCAGCGCCGCATCGGCATCGGCTTGAGTGACGACGCCTTTGGTGACACCGCGTCCCAGGTTTTTGGCGATGGTGGCGCGCGCCGCCTCGGCACGCGCCATTTCAACATCAGACAGGATGACGTCATAACCCGCCAGCGCCGCGACATGCGCGATGCCATTGCCCATCAGGCCGGCGCCGATAACCCCGATTGACTGCACGCTTCGCTCCCATCCCGTGATGGATGAGGCTTTAGCGCTTATGCCAGCCGGGGCAAGCCGGCTTTCAGGCGGTAACGATGCGGCGGCGGCGCATCGCCGCGCCGGTGAGGCCGAAGCCGGCGATCAACATGGCCCAGCTTGAAGGCTCGGGAACCGAGAACAGCGACGCGCTGAAGCTCGCCGCGTCGGCACCGGAAACCTTGAAGCTGTAGAGCCGCGACGGCACCAAGGCCTGGCCGTTCGGGCAGGGGTCACCGAGGGCGACCTGGGTGGTAGAGCCGCCCCCTGTGCAGACATCGAACTGCACATTGCTGCCGTTCTGCGTCACCGAAAAATCATTGTCGGTGGCCAGCAACAGCGCAAAGCCGTCGGCGAGGCGCGGACCAATGGCGAGGCCTTCGAACTTTTCCGGGATCGGCAGGCCGGCAACGGTCAAGGCGCTGGCGACATCGAGGAACAATGTCTTCGAAACGGCCGTAACGCCATTGGGCAGCGCAGTGTTGCTAGTGTTGAAGACGATGTTGGAGACATCGGTCGCACCAGCGATGTCGATCATATAGATGCGCTTGGTGCCAATCGGTAGCAGTGCCGGGGCGAGCAGATTGTCGGGGCCCTCGCCGCGATTGTCGCGTTCGATGACCAAGAATTTGGTGCCGCCAATCCAGGTGATCGACGATGCACCAATGTTTCGGCCCTGGGCGTTTTCGGTGAAATCATCGGCGGTGCCCGGAATGCGGGTGTTTATCGAAGCCAGCGTTTCAAGCTGATATGCGTATTGCGCAGTTGCCTTGCCGGTGGCGACGTCGAATTCGACGATACGCAGGTTGGTGCTGCGGCGGCCATTGGCTGTCGAGGTCGAATCATCAAGCAGCGGATCCTGCATGATCGCCCATGCCTTGGTGCCATCGCCGGACAGGGTGATGCCTTCAAAGCCGCGATTGTCCTGGCGACCGGCAGTCGTTGTCGGGCGGCCATCGACATAGTTGACGGTTGAATCGGCTTGGCGCGGGATCAAGTTGGCGGGCGTTTCGAAGGTGCGGATCAACTTGCCTTCGCGGCTCATCAACATCACCGATGGGCCGTACTCGTCCGAAATCAGGAACTGGCCGTTGGAAAAGCGGGCAACGCCTTCGGTATCGAGGGCGTTGCCCAGCGCGGTCTTGCTGCCGCCAGGCAGGCGATCGGGGAACAGGCCGCTGTAAGGCGTGCCATCGGCTTGCTTGAACACCTTGGTGGCCGTCAGGTTGAAGCCGCTGATCGCACCGGTGTTGTTGTCGATATTGACCTTGAAGGCTTCGATGCGTGGTGCAAAATCGATGGTGCCGCCGCCAGGGCCACGGTCGCTGACGCCATAAAAGGTGTCTGAGCCGGCATGGTAGATCATGTCCGAACCAAAGCTCAGGCGGTTGTCGTTCGGCGTGCTGCCGGGGGCGAGATCAGAGGCGCCGCCTGGCACAGCCAGCACGCTGCCAAAGGCAATTGCGGCATTCGCCGGCACTGCAGCAGCCATCGCCGCCACCAAGGCAATTCCAGTGTAACGCATGATCTTTCCCCCGTTGAACACAATGGGAGTTAACCATGATCTATTTCGGTTCCGCGATGATTGGATGACGCCATGGTGACGCCGAGGTGACACTCTTGTGTCACGGCGCCGCCGTCGCATTCAGCCGACTTGCCGACCGTCCT
>JAAFIT010000125.1 GCA_013298745.1 Sphingomonadales bacterium | reverse complement strand
CGATCACCGCACCTGGGTGATCGCTGGCGACGGGTGCCTGATGGAAGGCATCAGCCAGGAAGCCATCGGCCTTGCCGGGCATCTGAAGCTCGGTCGCCTCAATGTGTTGTGGGATGACAATGGCATCTCGATCGATGGCGCAACGTCACTCTCCACGTCCGAAGACATGGCCAAGCGCTTTGATGCCGCTGGCTGGCACGTCATCGCCTGCGACGGCATGGATTTTGCTGCCGTCGATTCGGCGCTCGCCATCGCCAAGGCCGATCCGCGGCCGTCGCTGATCGCCTGTCGCACGACGATCGGCTTTGGTGCACCGACCAAGGCCGGCACCAGCGGCTCGCATGGCTCGCCGCTCGGCGCCAAGGAAATCGCTGGCGCCCGCGAAGCGCTGGGCTGGGGCGCAGCGCCGTTCGAAGTTCCAGATGATGTTGCGGCAGCCTGGCACGCCGTCGGGAAGCGCGGCGCGACCGATCGCACCGCATGGGAAGCGCGCCTTGCGGCTTCAGCCAAAGCCACTGATTTTAAGGCTCGCATGGCGGGCGAGGTGCCACGGGCAGCGCATGCGGCACTCGATGCCCATATCGCCGGACTGATCGCCGCGCCGCAAAAGATCGCCACACGCAAGGCGTCGGAACTGGCGCTCGCTGCGCTCAACCCGGCGGCACCGATCCTGCTTGGCGGCTCGGCCGATCTCACCGGTTCGAACAACACCCGCACCAAGGACCAGAACACCTTTTCGGCCGACAATTACGCCGGCACCTATATCTACTACGGCATTCGCGAATTCGGCATGGCCGCCGCGATGAACGGCATCGCGCTGCACGGCGGCGCCATTCCCTATGGCGGCACCTTCCTCGTCTTCTCCGATTACATGCGCAACGCCATCCGCCTGGGTGCCTTGCAGCAGGCGCGCGTTGTTCATGTGCTGACGCATGACAGCATCGGCCTTGGCGAGGATGGCCCGACCCATCAGCCGGTCGAACATCTGCTGTCCTTGCGCGCCATTCCCAATCTCGCCGTTTATCGGCCGTGCGACGCGGTCGAGACGGCAGAGGCCTGGGCGCTGGCAATCAATGATGCAACGCGGCCATCGGTTCTGGCGCTCAGCCGCCAGAACCTGCCGCAGCTTCGGCTCGCGGCTGGCGAAAACCTGACCGCCAAGGGTGCCTATCGGCTGCGCGCTGCTGCGGCGGCTCGCAAGGTCGTGTTTCTCGCCACCGGCTCCGAAGTCGAAATCGCCATGGCCGCGGCCGACAGCCTCGAAGCAGATGGCATCGGATGCGATGTCGTCTCGATGCCCTGCTGGGAGGCCTTTGACGCGCAGGATGCCGCTTACAAGGCCGATATCCTCCCTGAAGGCGTGTTGCGCGTCTCGGTCGAAGCCGGGGTGACGCTCGGCTGGGAACGCTATACCGGCCTTGATGGCTTGAATTTCGGTGTCGACAGCTTCGGTGCATCAGCACCGATTGACGCACTTTATCAACACTTTGGCCTCACAGGCCCGGCGATCGCGACAAAGGTCAAGGCGCGACTGGCGTAAAGAATTTCATCAGGCTCGCCGCGGCGGGCGCAGTCAAGAAGGACGAACATCATGGCCATCAAGGTCGCCATCAACGGTTTTGGTCGCATCGGGCGCAATGTGCTGCGCGCTATCATCGAAGCCAAGCGCAGCGATATCGTTGTCGTCGCCATCAATGATCTTGGCGATGCCGCCGCAAACGCCCGGCTGTTGAAGCGCGATTCCGTCCATGGCCCGTTCCATGGCAGCGTCACGGTGGAAGGCGACCACATCGTCGTCGATGGCCATCGCATCCGCGTCACCGCCGAGCGTGACCCGGCCAAACTGCCGCATGCCGAAATGGGCGTCGATATCGCCTTGGAATGCACCGGTTTCTTCACCGATGCCGCCAAGGCCGGCGCGCATCTGACGGCCGGCGCCAAACGCGTGTTGATTTCGGCCCCCGGCAAGGGTGTCGATTTGACCGTCGTCTATGGCGTCAACCATGACAAGCTGACCGGCGATCACAAGATCGTGTCGAACGCCTCGTGCACCACCAATTGCCTGGCGCCCTTCGCCATGGTGCTCGATCGCGAGTTCGGCATCGTCAAGGGCCTGATGACCACCATTCACGCCTATACCAACGACCAGAAGATCCTCGATCAGATCCATGATGATCCGCGTCGCGCCCGCGCTGCCGGCATGTCGATGATCCCGACGACCACCGGTGCCGCCCGCGCCGTCGGCGAAGTGCTGCCACAGTTGAAGGGCAAGCTCGATGGCTCGGCGGTGCGCGTGCCGACGCCGAATGTCAGCCTTGTCGATCTGACCTTCCAGGCTGGCCGGACTGTCACCCGTGACGAAGTCAACGCCGCGCTCAAGGCCGCCGCGCATGGCGAACTGAAGGGCATCCTCGATTTCACCGACGAGCCGCTGGTCTCGATCGATCTCAACCACAATCCGGCGTCGTCGACGATCGATAGCCTCGAAACCAGCGTCATCGGCGGTGATCTGGTGCGAGTCGTGTCGTGGTACGACAATGAATGGGGCTTTTCGAACCGCATGGCCGATACCGCCGTGGCGATGGGCAAGTTGCTCTGACCGTGACCACGTTCCTGACCATCGACGATATGCCGGCGCTGGCTGGCAAACGCGTGCTGGTGCGTGCCGATCTCAACGTGCCGATGGCAGCGGGGCAGGTGAGCGATGCCACCCGACTTGCCGCCACTGTGCCGACGCTGGCAGCGCTGGCCGACCGCGGCGCCATCGTTCTGGTGCTTTCGCACTTCGGCCGTCCCAAAGGTCGGGACGCTGCGAACAGTCTGGCGCCGGTTGCGAAGGCGCTTGGTGAGCAGCTTGGTCGCCCGGTGGGCTTCATCGGTGATTGTGCTGGCGCCGAAGCCGAAGCGGCGGTTGCGGAACTGGCGCCAGGCATGATCACCGTCCTCGAAAACACGCGCTTCCACCCCGGCGAGGAAGCCAATGATCCCGGTTTTGCAGCGGCCATGGCGCGCCTTGGCGATTTCTACGTCAACGACGCCTTTTCGGCGGCACACCGCTCCCATGCCTCGACCGAAGGTCTGGCGCATCTGCTGCCGGCCTTTGCCGGGCGCTCGATGCAGGCGGAACTGACAGCACTCGAAAAAGCGCTCGGCAAACCGCAGCACCCGGTGGCTGCGGTCGTCGGCGGTGCCAAGGTGTCGTCGAAGCTCGATGTGCTCACGCATCTCGTGACTCGCGTCGATCATCTGATGATCGGCGGCGGCATGGCCAACACCTTCCTTGCCGCCAAGGGAATCGACGTCGGCAAATCGCTGTGCGAGCATGATCTGGCGCCGACTGTGCTCGATATTCTGGCGCGCGCCGAAGCGGCAGGCTGCACCGTGCATCTGCCCTATGACGTCGTGGTGGCGAAGCAGTTCGCCGCCAACGCGCCACATCGCACCTGCAACGTCCATGATGTTGCCGCCGACGAGATGATCCTCGATCTGGGCGAGTCGGCTGTCGAAGCGCTCGGTGACGCCTTGAAGATCTGCAAGACGCTGGTCTGGAACGGGCCATTGGGGGCGTTTGAAACCGTGCCGTTCGACACGGCAACCGTCGCCTTGGCACGTATCGCAGCAGCGTTGACGCAGAGCGGCGGACTGCTGTCGGTCGCTGGTGGCGGCGACACCGTCGCCGCGCTCAACCACGCTGGCGTTGCGGACCAGTTCAGCTTTGTCTCGGTCGCCGGCGGCGCCTTTCTCGAATGGATGGAGGGCAAGGCCTTGCCCGGCGTCGAAGCGCTCAAGGGGAACAGGGCATGACGATGGACACCGATCGGCTGTGGGAAAAGCTATATCCCGCTGCCTGGAAGCTGGCGCGCTCGGCCGATCCGATCCACGACCGGATCGGCGAAGCCTTTCGCGGCTTCCGCGACCTGAAGGGCGAAGAGTTCGGCCCCGAAGAACGGATCATCTACAACGAGATCACGGCGCGGATGACGAAGGCCGGGGCCGTGGTGGAGAATGGCGCGGTCAAGACAGGCGCTGTCGCCAACACCCTGGCGCAGATGGACGAAGGCGAGGCGTGCGAAATCGCCGAAAGCATCTTCGAACTGTTTGTCCAGGTTGCTGAATTGCATTTCAAGAACTGATCATAACGCATTGAAAAAGGGGAGCCCGACGATGTCCAGCACCACAGCCATTACCCCCACGGTCCGCGCCATTCTCGCCAATTACGAAAGCGACAATCCCGGTACCAAGGCCAATCTCGCCCGCATCCTGATGCAGGGTCGCCTCGGCGGCACTGGCAAGCTGGTCATCCTGCCGGTCGATCAGGGCTTTGAACACGGCCCGGCGCGCAGCTTTGCGCCGAACCCGCCGGCCTATGACCCGCATTACCATTTCCAGCTGGCGATCGACGCCGGCCTTTCGGCTTATGCGGCACCGCTCGGCATGATCGAAGCCGGCGCTGACACCTTTGCCGGCCAGATCCCGACCATCCTCAAGGTCAACAGCTCGAACAGCTGGTCGACGAGCATCAACCAGGCCGTCACCGGCACCGTCGACGACGCGCTCCGCCTAGGCTGCTCGGCGATCGGTTTCACCATCTATCCGGGCTCGGATGATATCTTCGAACTGATGGAAGAAATCCGTGAACTCAGCCAGGAAGCCAAGGCTGTCGGCATCGCGACGGTGATCTGGTCGTATCCGCGTGGCGGCGAGATTTCCAAGGCCGGTGAACTGGCGTTGGACGTCGGTGCCTATGCCGCGCACATGGCGGCGCTGGCCGGCGCGCACATCATCAAGGTCAAGCTGCCGACCGACCATATCGAGCAGAAGGACGCCAAGAAGAGCTATGAAGGCGGCGACTGGAGCACCCAGGCCAAGCGCGTCGCGCATGTGAAGCAAGCCTGCTTCAACGGTCGCCGTCTGGTGGTGTTCTCCGGTGGTGCCGCCAAGGGCACCGATGCGGTGTTTCAGGATGCGCGCGATATCCGTGATGGTGGTGGCAACGGCTCGATCATCGGCCGCAACACCTTCCAGCGCCCGCGCGACGAAGCGCTGGCGATGCTCGACAAGATCGTCGACATCTATCTCGGCAAGGATTGATTGCCAGCGTGGACGACGATCTGATCCCGCTCGATCCCGGCTTTGGCGAGCGGTTCGAACGCCAGTTCCGCCCGGCGTGCCAGCTGTATGTCGTCTCGCCACCGGCGATCGAACTGCCGCGTTTTGTCGACAGTCTGAAGGCGGCGCTCGATGGCGGGCCGGTGGCGGCGTTCCAGTTGCGGCTGAAGGATGTGCCCGACGCCGACGACATTTTGCGCGCCTGCGAGGCGTTGCTGCCGGTTTGCAACGCCCATGACGTCGCCTTCATCCTGAACGATCGCGCCGATCTCGCCAAAGCGGCGGGAGCCGATGGCGTGCATCTCGGGCAGGGCGATGGCAGCATCGCCGAAGCCCGCGCGCTGCTGGGGCGTAACGCCCAGATCGGCCGCACCTGCCACGATAGCCGCCATCTGGCGATGGAAGCCGGTGAGCAGGGCGCCGATTATGTGGCGTTCGGCGCGTTCTACGACACCACCACCAAGCCGAGCCATTATCGCCCGGCGCCGGAAATCCTCAGCTGGTGGATCACCATCAGCCAACTGCCTTGCGTCGCCATCGGTGGTATCTTTCCTGACAACGCCGCGCCGCTGGTCGAAGCGGGGGCGGACTTCATCGCCGTGGTGCGGGCGGTTTGGGATCATGCCGATGGCCCCGGCGCTGGCGTCGCGGCGTTTGCGGACGTCCTCGGTTGGTAAGCGCCGCGGGTTGCTCCTCTGACGCGCTTCCGCTAAGCCGCGCGTCGTTCTTTCAAATCTCCAATCCCCAGTTCGGGCCGCGCCTCGGCGGCCGAAGGATCACATCTTGGTCGCTCATTCTGCCCTGATCACCGTCATGGAAAAGGCCGCGCGCAAGGCGGCACCGCGGTTGCGCCGCGATTTCAACGAAGTCGATGCCCTGCAGGTCAGCCGCAAGGGCCCGGCTGACTTCGTTTCCAATGCTGATCGCGCTGCCGAACAGGCGATTGGTGAAATCCTGACACACGCCCGTCCCGATTGGGGTCTGGTGATGGAGGAATCGGGCGAACGTATCGGCAATGACGATCAGGCCCGCTGGATCGTCGATCCGCTCGATGGCACCACCAATTTCCTCCACGGCATGCCGCATTTTGCGATTTCGATCGCCGCCGAAGTGCATGGCGAAGTCGTCGCTGGCTTGATCCACCAGCCGTTGACCGGCGAAAGCTTCTGGGCCGAAAAAGGCCGCGGCGCCTGGCTCAGCGATCGCCGCCTGCGCGTCTCGGCACGGCGCGAACTGCCCGATTGCGTCATCGCCACCGGCATCCCGTTTCACGGCCATGGCAAGCCGAGCGAATTTTCGACCATATTGTCGGCGATCATGCCCGAAGTCGCCGGCGTCCGCCGCTTCGGCTCGGCGGCACTCGATCTCGCCTGGGTTGCTGCTGGCCGCTTTGATGGCTTCTGGGAATCGGGCCTCAAATATTGGGATGTCGCAGCCGGCATCCTGCTCGTCCGCGAAGCCGGCGGGTTCGTGACCGATTATCGCGGTGGCGACAATATGCTGGCCCGTGCCGAAATCGTTGCCGGCAACAGCGACATCCAGTCGAAACTGCACCGCATCGTCGCCGGCGCAGTGCGATAATCGCGCAAAAGGTAATTGTCGGGCGGCGACGCGCTGCCTAAGCTTCACCCTGATTTGCCGGGGGAAGTTATTCATGCGTCTGACCTTTTGCGCCATCGTCGCGCTCGTTGTTGCCATGCCTGCCGTTGCCGCGCCCGATGCAGCGATCAACGCCAAGATCATCGATGCGGGCCTCAACCATGGCGAGGTCATGGACACCGCCCAGTATCTGACCGATCGGATCGGCGGGCGCATGACCAATTCACCGCAGATGCGCTTGGCCGAGAAATGGACCAAGCAGCGCTTCACCGATTACGGCCTCAGCAATGCCCGGCTCGAGCCCTTCGAGTTCGGCCGCGGTTGGTCGATCGATTCGTCGCAGGTGCGGATGACGACCCCACGCGTGCAACAGCTCCGG
>JAAFIT010000121.1 GCA_013298745.1 Sphingomonadales bacterium | reverse complement strand
GCCACCGGCATCGAGCGCCTTTGGGGTTTCACCGGCACCGTCAGCGCGGCGCGTCCGGAAGCCCTGGACAATCTCGACGCGGATGCTTCGATTGCCGAGATGGCGGAACTGCTGCGCGTGCCGCCCAAGCTGCTGACGGGGCGGAAGCAGAAGGAAGCGATACGCGCCGCGCGCAACGCCCAAACCCAGCAGCAGACGCAGGTGCAGCTTGGCGCGGAAGCCGTCAACGCCGGCAAGGTGCTGTCCGACACCGACGTAGGCGGCGGCCAGAACGCCCTGAACATGATCCTGAACGGAGGCTGACAAAATGGCCTATTTCATCCGCAACGACAAAGGACGGGCGTATGGCCTGTTCGGATGGGCGTCTCCTGAACTCGGGCTGCACTACCGCACGAAGGAAGAAGCGGAAGCGGTGCGGCAGCAGTCGCCTGCGCTCGCGACATGCACCGTCGAGAAGGTGCCTCCCAAGCTCGGTGCAGGCATGACGCGGCCCGAGCGCCCGATATTCTCCGGAGGCAGCAATGGCTGACGAAGAACTGCCGTCCGGCGAGGAAGCGCCGAACGCTGCCACCGAAGAAGGCGTGAAGCGCCAGCGCCAATCCGCACGTCGGCGCTCGCAAGAGCAGAACGAAGTGATCAAGGCGCTGCTGTCGTCGGCGGCCGGTAGGCGCTTCTACTACGACATCGTGTTCACCTTATGCGGGGTGCATGATCCGCTTACCGCGCCGACGCTGAACGACGGATACACGTTGTTCCGAGAGGGCGCGCGGCAAGTCGGAATTGACTTGCAGAACCGGGCGTTGCAGGCGGCGAGAGAACAATATATGGTCCTTCTGTCCGAAAACCTACCCAACATCTAGCGGAGCATGACATGAGCGAGAGCACCGGCAACACGTCCGACGCAGGAACCGCAGCCCCGGCCGCCGACGCGGCCGTGACGACGCCGGCTGCCACGACCGCGCCCGCCGCTACCACGGCGCCGGAAAGCCCGGTCACATCCTCCCTGCTGTCCGACAAGGCGGCCGAGCCGGCGGCCACGCCGCCCGTCGAGACGGACAAGGCGCCGGAAGCCAAGACGGAACCCGAGAAGCCGGCCGCGCTCGATCCGAAGGACTACAAGCTCGAAGGTCTGCCGGAAGGCATCCAGGCCGACGACGAACTCGTGCAGGCGTTTCTCGACGGTGCCGCCAAGGGCGGCATGGACAATGAGAGCGTCAACGCGGTGCTGAATGCTCTCGGTCCGAAGCTGACGGAGCGTCTGAATGCGGGCGCCGTCGCCTTCAAGGAACTGAACGAGAAGTGGCAGACCGACGCCATCGCCGATCCAGTGATCGGCGGCAGCGCGGAAAAGCTCGAAGCGAACATGGCCGTCGTGAAGAACGCCATGAACACGCTCGGCCTGCCCGCCGAAATGGTGACGGATGCACTCCGCACCTTCCAGTTCACCGGGGCCGGGAACAACCCGTCCATCTTGCGTGTCATGCACGCGATGGCGTCCCGTCTGGTGGAAAAGTCCGTCGTGCAGGGCGGCGGACCGGCGCCCACGGGCAAGACTGCCGCCCAGCGTCTCTATCCCACCCATTTCAACAACGCCGGCTGATCGGCGCGAACGGAGGTAGCATATGGCCACTCTTTCGAGCGACTTCCTGACGCTCGCCGATTGGGCGAAGCGTCTTGACCCGGACGGTTCCACGGCGGATGTCGTGGACCTTCTGTCGCAGTCCAACCAGATGATGGAGGACATGCTTTGGACGATGGGCAACCAGACGGACGGTCATCGCACCACCGTCCGGACCGGCCTGCCGTCCGGCACGTGGCGCCTGATGTATCAGGGCGTCCAGCAGTCGAAGTCCACGACGGCGCAGATCACCGACAAGTGCGGCAATCTGGAAGGCTACTCGACCATCGACCGCGATCTGGCCGATCTGAACGGGAACACCGCGCAGTTCCGGATGCAGGAAGATGCGGCCTTCTACGAGGGCATGACGCAGCAGGCGCAGGAAGCGTTCCTCTACTCCAACAGCCTGAACACGCCGTCGCAGATCATGGGCTTCACGCCGCGCTACAACTCGCTCGGCGGCGCGGCCAGCGGCGCCAACATCATCGACGCGGGCGGCACCGGCTCCACGAACACGTCCATCTGGATCGTGGGCTGGGGGCCGAACTCGTGCTTCGGGATGTTCCCGAAGGGCAAGGTGGCTGGGCTGGTGCATCGTGATCTCGGCGAGGAAACGGTCTACGACAGCAACAACAATCCCTATCAGGCGTATCGTTCCCACTTCAAGTGGGAGATGGGGTTGTGCGTTCGTGACTGGCGCTACATCGTTCGCATCGCCAACATCGACGTGTCGCTGCTGTCCGGCGGCAGCGCCGCGAACCTGATCAACGCGCTGATCAACTCGATGCGGCTGTTCCCGATGGCGCCCACGTCGATGTCGAACATCAACTCGGTGACGAAGCCGGCCGGTGTGCTCGGCGCCACGCGGTTCGCGATCTACTGCAACCGCACGATCTCGACGGCGCTCGACCGGCAGGCGTTGAACAAGACGAACGTGCTGCTGCGTTACGAGGAATGGGACGGCAAGCCCGTCACCACCTTCCGTGGCATCCCGATCCGGACGGTGGACCGGCTGCTGAACACCGAAAGCCGCGTGGTGTAATCGACGCGGCCTCCGGGCCGCGTCAACTACCTGCAACCTGAAAGGCGGCCAAGCCGCACTGGAGAGACACATGATCATCGACCGCAATCTCGTGTTCGACGGCGGGCTCGCGCTCGCCTTCGTTCCGATCACCGCCTCTCGCCCCAGCACCGATGTCATCGACATGGGTGTTGCGCGCGAACTGTCGCCGGGCAATCCGCTGGCGATCACCGTCTTGTCGAACGGGCTGTTCGCTGCGGCCGGTGCCGCAACGCTGGCCATCGACGTGCAGGGCAGCGTGGACAATTCGGCGTGGACGACCTACGTGACCGAACTGCCCATGTCCATCGCGACGCTGAACTCCCGCGTCGTCGGTGGCCAGCCCTTCGCGATGGCGCTCTCGATGCCGCCGCGCCAGCCGGGCGCGGCCCGGCCGCGTTTCTTGCGGTTGAACTACACCGTCGCCACCGGCCCCTTCACGGCGGGCGCGGTGCTCGCCTTCCTGAACCTGGGCCGCGACGAGATCGAGACGTATCCGCGCAACTACGTCGCCGCCTTCTGATCATGGCTCGGCGCTCGGACCGGAACCGAGCGCCGGATGCCACAACCTGTTCCGGGGAGTGAAAAGACGTGGACGACAACATTCAGTGGCCGACGACGAAATACACGCTGACGCAGAAGGCGCACATGCCGCGCGTTCCTGGCGCCGAACCCGAGATGCTTTCCGAAGGCACGGAAGTCATCTACGACGGCAAGCCCGGCCCGCACATGCGCGCCATGGATGACGACGGCGCGGTGGCGAAAGCCATGGTCGGCAAGCAGAACCTTTCCCCGTTCAACAATGAGCCGATGACGGGCGACGAGGACGACCAGTTCGCCATGAAGATCGCTGACGCCATTGGCAAGGCGCTCGTCATCGCCCTGCCGGCGGTGGCGACGGCGATCATCGAGGCGATGCAGAAGGCGCAGCGCCCGCCCGCGCCCGTGTCCATGGAACCGCCGCCGGCACCCCCGCCCGCGCCTGCGCAGGCGCCTCCGCCGCCTCCGCCCCCGCCCCCGGCCGCTGACAAGCAGCCGAAGGCGAAGTGATCTGAAACACATGGGCGGGCACTACGCCCGCCCATCCTCGCGTCAACATCGAGGCGCTTCACCGACGCGCCCACACCCCATAGGAGCGCGTCATGCCCGTATCTGACGACAAACCCCTTATCCTTCCGATCAACAATCCTGCTGGGCAGGTGGCCGTTCCCGTCGAAGGGCTCGGCAGTCTCGGGCTGTTCATGTCCTTGGTAGGCGTGACCGGCGGCATCTTCAATTTTGAAGGCTCCATCGACAGCACGGACGGCTTGAACGGCAACTGGTTTGCAGTTCCGGGCGCGCGGTCCAGCTTGGTCTCCATCGAACCGCAAGCGACGCTCTCCGCCACCGCGCCGTATTCGTGGCTGTTCAACACCGTGGGGCTGAACTACTTCCGCGTGCGCGCCAGCGGCGGCACTTTCGGCGTTGCGACTACGATCATCACGACCAGCGAAAACATTCCCGCTGCGTTCATTCCGGCTGTCGGCGCGAGCGGAATACTGGTGCAAGGGCCGGTCGGCATCGGCGGCACCTTGGGCGGCAGTCCGGTGGTCGCAGGCGCGCGTGTCACGCTGGTCAACGCCACCGCGCGCGCTGACGGGCAGGTGTGGCCTGTCACCGTGGATGGGCAGGGCAAGATGATCACGAAGCCTTATTCCACCAATGAACTCGACTGGCAGGCGTTCAACGCGAACGCTACGCCGATCATCACCGCCACCGTGACGACGCTGAAAGCTGCCATCGCCACGTATCGGCAGTATGTCACCGCCATCCAACTGATCAACACGTCCGCGACGCCCGGCGAGATCATCTTGCAGGACGCCACCGGCACGCCCGTCCAGTTGTGGCATATGTGGCTTCCCGCCAACATGACGACGCCGGTTTCGTTCGAGTTTCCGACGCCGCTACGCACCGGATCGGGCACGGCATCCGCCGTGAACTTGAACACGCTCACGGGCGGCATGAGCATCTACTGGTCGGTTCAAGGCTTCATCGGCTACTGATCGGGAGACATGACATGAAGATCGCCAATCTCAAGCGCGAAGCTCCCGACATGCGGGATTACGAGCCCTGCGATTATTCGTGGGGGCTTCGCATCAATCTGTGTCACGAGGACTTGGAGAAAATCGGCATCACTAAGCTGCCGTCTCCCGGCGACGTGATGCAGCTTGCTGGACGCGCCTCCGTCATCGCGGTGCGTGACGACGAAGGCCGCATGAGCATGGAGTTGCAGATCACCGATCTCGGCCTGGGCAAAGCCGCGAAAAGCGTGGCCGGTGCGCTCTACCCGAGCGCGGTGGACGAATGACATGACGACAGCAGCGGACATCTCGAACAGGGCGCTCGTGGCCATGGGCGCGCGCAGCACCCTGGCCAATTTCGCGCTCGAACAGACGCCCGAAGCAAAGCAGCTTCGGCTGCTTTACGAGCCGACACGCGACGCGCTGCTGCGCGCCGCGCATTGGAGTTTCGCGCGAAAGATGTATCCGCTGTCCTTGCTCAAGGCGCAGCCCGGATTGCCGGGCAGCACCGCGACGCCGGGCGTGTGGAACCCGGCCACAATGCCGCCTCCGCCGTGGAACTACGAATATCTCTACCCGGCCGACTGCATCGCGGTGCGCTATATCACGATCTCCCCGATGTCGTCGGGCAGCACGGGGAACTTCTTCTCCGTGCCGTCATACGACAGCCCGGTGCGCGCCGGCATCACGCCCGCGCACTACGCGGTCGCCACGGATAACGACACGCTCGGCAACGAGATGACCGTGATATTGACCGACGTGCAAACTGCGCTGGCCTGCTACACGGCGCGCGTGCAAGTCGAAGATCGGTGGGATGCGAGCTTCCAGCAGGCGATGGTCTATGCGCTCGCGTCGCAGCTTGCGCTCTCGATCTCCGGCAACTTGCAGACGGCGCAGACGAACGCGCGGCAGGCGATGGAGACGCTGATACAGGCGCGCGCTCGCGACGGGAATGAAGGCACCGTCACGGTGAACCGCACGCCTGATTGGATAGTGGCACGTGGCTATGGCGACGGCGGCCCCTTTCCTTCCTCGCCCAGCGTCACGGGCTGGGTTGATCCCGCGTTCCTGATCTTTTGAGGGCACCATGGCCGCACCGATCATCAAGACGAGCTTCGCCGCCGGGGAACTCGCACCGTCGCTGAACGGGCGTGTCGATCTCGCCAAGTATCAGGTGGGCGCGGCGGTCATGCGCAACTTCTTCGTGGACTATCGAGGCGGGGCGTCAACACGTCCTGGCACGCAGCACGTGGGGCGGCCTCGTCTTTTCGTGGGGCAAGGTGCGCCGCGTCTGATCCCTTTTGTGTTCAATTCCGAGCAATCCTACATTCTCGAACTGAACGAGAACACCATGCGCGTGATCTATCGCGGCGGCTACGTCACGGAGAATGCTTTCGCCGTGACAGCGGGAACGCGAGGCGCGCAACTCACGCTGACGGTGCCGGGGCACAACTATGTTCCTGGCAACTTCATCTACGTGGATAACGTGAACGGTCTGCTTCGACCGAATGGGGTAAGCGGCGTGAACGGCCGAGTGCTCTACGTCAGCGCCGTCGCAGGCAACGTCTTGACCCTCGCGGACATCAGCGGCCCGGTGACATATGCGTTCGTCGTGTCCTCGGCATGGTCGGCGTATACCAGTGGCGGCTACACCGCGCGCATCTATGAGATCGGAACGCCTTGGAACGCAAGCGCGCTGTTCAAGCTGAACTACGTGCAAAGCGCCGACGTGATGACGATCACTTCGCTGGACTTTCCCGCATACGACATTCGGCGCCTGGGCGCAGCGAACTGGCAGATCGTCCAGCAGACATACGGCACCGCGCTTGCGCCGCCCAGCGGCGTCGTCGCGTCGCCGCAGAACACGGGCGCGGCTGCAACGCAGGTGTTCTTCTTCGCCTATGTCGTCACAGTGGTTGATGACGCAGGGCGCGAAAGCACCATCTCCGCTGTCGCGACGTGTGAGAACAAGGCGCTCGATCAGACGATCACGCCGGTTCGCACAAACCGCATCACGTGGAACCCCGTCTCGGGCGCCTACAAATACCGCGTCTACAAGGCGCAGCCGATCCCCACCGGCCAGCAAGGCGGCGGCCCCTACTACTACGGCGTGGTGGGCAATGTGTTCGAGACGAGCTTCGTGGATGTCAACTTCTCGCCGGACTTCACCTTCGGACCGCCCATCGCGCGCAACCCGTTTCTGGACAAAGGCATTGCCAGCACGAACGTAGCTGCGGCCGGCACCGGATATGTCGCGCCTTACGCTGTCATCACCGACGCGACAGGAAGCGGCGCTTCGGTGTCGCTGTCCTCGGACACATCGCCCACCGCTGCGCCTTATGGGCAGATCACCGCTGCAAACGTCGTGGCGGCAGGGACCAACTACACCGCACCCACCATCACGGTTCTGGACGCGGCACCGCCGGGATCGGGGCTGGCGCT
>JAAFIT010000119.1 GCA_013298745.1 Sphingomonadales bacterium | reverse complement strand
CCGCTGCGCCGATAACTACCAGATCCTGGCGGCGAAACAGACAGGGCACTTGCCGCGGCAAAGCCGCGGCTGCCGTCAGACGGGTTCGGTTGGCGGAGGGCCAACCGCCCCGCTGGCCGGGCTGGCACGAGTCCGCGCCTTGCGCTTCGCGCCGGCGCTGGCCGCGCTGCGCCTTAAAACACCGGATCGTGGATGCCGCACTCGGTCTTGTCCCAGCCGCGCCAGCGGCCGGCGCGGGGGTCTTCGCCGGGCTGGACTTGGCTGGTGCAAGGCACGCAGCCGACGCTGGGGTAACCTTGGGCTTCGAGCGGGTGGCGGGGGAGCTTGCGCGCCTCGAAATGCGCATCGAGCGCCGCTTTGTCCCAATCAGCGAGCGGGTTGATTTTCAAGCGGCCCTCGTCGAGTTCGAAGCGCGGCAAGGCGGTGCGGCTTTTGCCCTGAAAGGCCTTGCGGCCGGAAACCCAGGCGTCGAAGGGCGCCAGCGCGCGACGCAGCGGCTCGACCTTGCGGAGATCGCAGCAGCCATCGGGGTCATAGCTCCAGCGTAGCGACGTTTCGTCCTTCGCTGCCAGCAGCCGCGGATCGGGGCGGAAAACGCGCAAATCGGTGAAGCCCAATTGTTCGGAGAGCGTGTCGCGATAGGCGAGGGTTTCGCCGAAGATCTTCTGGGTGTTGATGAAGATCACCGGCACGTCCTTGTCCACCGCGGCGACAAGATCGAGCAGCACCGCCGATTCGCTGCCGAACGACGAGACCGCAGCGACGCGGCCTTTCAATTCACCCGACAGCAGATCGGCGAGCATGTCGGCGGTACCGACACTTGCAAATTTGGCATTCAGCCGCGCCACATCGTCGGCAGTGAACGGCGGTGCCGTATCAATGACGTCGATCTGGCGCGCCGCTTCAGCCATGCCGCAGTGCCCAGACCGGGGCGCGGCCGTCCGCCGCCTTCATATAGACATAGGGGTAGCGATCGAGCGTCGCCTGGACGACCTTCAGATCGAGCGGCTTGTTGGGCGCGAAGCTGTCAAACCCCACCCGGCGCATGAAGCCCAATTGATCGACGAGCACATCGCCCGCGGCGCGGATTTCGCCGGTAAAGCCAGCCTGGCGCAGCACCGCAGCCGAGGAATAGCCGCGGCCATCGCGGAATTTCGGGAAAGCGATTTCGACGAGCTTCAGGCGGCCGAGATGCGGCAGGAGATCGCGCGCGTCCTCGCCCGGCTCGATGCGGACGGCGGCAAAATTGCCGCCAGCGAGGAAATCGGCGAGCGGCGCGATCGGGCTTTCGAACGGCGCATCGTCGCGAAAGCGCAGCCGGGCGGGGGAGTCGTCGAGCGCTGGTGATGGCGCGCCGGCGACGGCCTGCTGATCCTGATTATCAACCATAAACGGCTTCCTTGAACGGCGTGGCGCCGAGACGACGATAGGTATCGAGGAACCGCTCGGATGGCCCGGTGCGCGCGGTGCGATAAAAGGCGATCAGCTTGTCGACCGCTTCGACAATGCCGTTCTCATCGAAGCCGGGCCCGAGGATCTTCGCCAGCGAAGCATCTTCGGCCCCCGAGCCGCCGAGCAGCAGCTGATAGGCTTCCTCGCCCTTCTTATCGACGCCGAGGATGCCGATGTGGCCGGCGTGGTGATGGCCGCAGCCATTGATGCAGCCCGACACCTTGATCTTCAGCTCGCCGATATCGCGCTGTTCGGCGACCGAATTCTCGAACTTGGCGGCGATCTTCTGGGCGATGGGAATCGAGCGCGCATTCGCGAGCGTGCAATAATCCATGCCGGGGCAGGCGATGATGTCGGTCACCAGATCGAGGTTCGGCGTGGCGAGATCGACCGCATCGAGCGCCTGCCACAGCGGATAGAGGTCCGCCTTCTTCACATGCGCCAGCACGAGATTCTGGCTGTGCGTCACGCGGATTTCGTCATGGGCGTATTTTTCAGCCAGATCAGCAATCACATCCATCTGTGCCGACGAGGCGTCGCCCGGGATGCCGCGCTTGGGCTTCAGGCTGATCGTCGCGATGGCATAGCCGGGCTGCTTGTGCGGGTGGACATTCTGGTCGACCCACAGCTTGAAATCGGGGTCCGACAGATCGAGCATATCGGGTGCCGCCGCATCGAACGCCGGCGGGGCGAACTGGGCGATGATGCGATCATATTCAGCTTGCGGCGCATCGAGGCCGAGCGGCGCGAGGCCGGCCCATTCTTCCTCGACTTGCCGGGTGAATTCCTCGATGCCGAGCTCGGACACCAGGATCTTGATGCGCGCCTTGTAGATGTTGTCGCGGCGGCCGTAGCGATTGTAGACGCGCAGAATGGCTTCCGAGTAGCTGAGGAACTGCCCGACAGGGATGAAGTCGCGCACCACCTTGGCGAGGATCGGGGTGCGGCCCATGCCGCCGCCGACCCAGACGCGGAAACCCAGCACCCCGGCGTCGTTGCGGTAGAGCTGCAGACCGATATCATGGAGCTGAATGGCGGCGCGGTCGGTATCGCTGGCGATGACGGCAATCTTGAACTTGCGCGGCAGGAACGAAAACTCCGGGTGCAGCGTCGACCATTGGCGGAGCAGTTCGGCATAGGGGCGCGGGTCCGCCACTTCATCCGCGGCGGCACCGGCAAACTGGTCCGAACTGATGTTGCGGATGCAATTACCGCTGGTCTGGAAGGCGTGCATTTCGACCTTCGACAGATCGTCGAGCAAGTCGCTGAACTGTTCCAGCTTGATCCAGTTGTACTGGATGTTCTGGCGCGTGGTGAAATGGCCGTAATCGCGGTCGTACTTGCGGGCGATGTGGGCGAGCATCCGCATCTGGGTGCCGCTGAGCGTGCCATAGGGGATGGCGACGCGCAGCATATAGGCGTGCAGCTGCAGATAGAGACCGTTCATCAGCCGCAGCGGCTTGAACTGGTCCTCGGTGATTTCATTGCGCAGGCGGCGGCCGACCTGGTCCTTGAACTCGGCGACGCGGGCATCGACGATGGCCTGATCATATTGGTCGTAACGGTACATCAGATGGCTTCCACGGACAGGCTGGGCAGGGCAAAATCGGGGCGGACGCTGGGGCCGACGGCGCGGACCCGCTCGCGGGTGGTGGTGGGAACAAAGGCACCGGTTTCGCCGGTGACATCGATCAGCGCCGGATCATTGATGCGCTCGGCGGCGATCAGTTGCGCCAGCAGGGCGTCGCCTTCATCGCCGATGGCAACGGCGTCCTTCAGATGCAGGCTCCAGTCGGAACCATTCCACCACAGCACATCGCCGGTTTCGAGGCGGTTGCCGGTCAGGATACGGGGCATGGCAGGGCCTTTGTCAGGTTTGAAATTGCGGCATCGTCACCCAGGGTGGCGACATCTCCGACGATGATCAGCGCAGGCGAAATGACCGCCTGGCGCGCCACCAGCCCGCCGAGATCGGCAAGCAGGCTGCGCAGCACGCGCATGCCGGGCAGCGTGGCGCGTTCAAGGATGGCGATCGGGGTATCGGGGGCGAGGCCATCGGCGATGAGCTTTTCAGCGATTGCGTAGGCACCGGTAACGCCCATGTAGATGACCAGGGTGCGGCCCTTGCCGGCGAGCCCGACCCAGTTCTGATCGGCAAGCCCACGGCATTCGCCGGCAACGAAGCTGACGATCGAGGCGTGATCGCGGTGCGTGAGCGGCATCAACGCTGCTGCGGCGCCGCCCATGGCCGATGAAATGCCGGGGATGACCTCCACCGAGACACCGGCAGCATAGCAGGCGGAGACTTCCTCGCCGCCGCGGCCGAAGATGAAGGGGTCGCCGCCCTTCAGCCGCACGACGATGTTGCCGGCCAGCGCCTCGGCGACGAGCAGATCGCCGATCGCTTCCTGCTGCATGGTATGGCGGTCACGGCGCTTGGCAACCGAAACGAGCCGCGCGGCAGGCGGCACCAAAGCCATGACATCGGCACCAACGAGGCCATCGTGAACGACGACATCGGCCTGTTCCAAAGCGCGAACGGCACGCAGGGTGAGCAGATCGGCAGCGCCGGGGCCGGCGCCGACGAGCAGAACCCGGCCGGATTTTGCGGTGTTTTCCATGTCACCGACTTAGGCGCTGTGGTGGCCCCGGCGCCAGATGCTGCGCTGCAACGGATTCTTGGCCATGGCCAAGCGATCTTTCCCCATCGGTTGACTCGGTGTTTTCAACGCAATCGCCCCGGGCTTCGATAGAAACCCGGGGCGATCATGTCAGTGCGCCGAAAGAATCAGCCGAAGGTGCGTTGCCACCAGCCCTTTTTCGGCGGGCCGGCGGGGGCTTCCGGCTCGGGTTCGGCAGCTGCGACAGGCTCTGCCGCCACAACCGCTTCGACCGGGGCCGCAGCGGCAGCCTTGGCGGGCTTGCGCGGCGCCTTGGCCGGCTTTTCCGCCACCACTTCGGCGACCGGTTCCACGACGGCTTCGGCCTTGGGCTTGCGCGCCCGCTTCGGTTTGGCTTCGGTTTCGGCTTCGGTTTCGGCGGGCGGATCGGCGACGACCGGGGCAGCCACGACCTCGACCGGGGCAACCGAGGCGGCCTTGGCCTTGCTCGGGCGCTTGCGGGATCCCTTAGCCGGCGGTGCAACAGCTTCGGCTTCCACCACCGGCGCTTCAGCAGCGGCAAGATCGGGAACAGCTTCGACATCGGCCTTGCGACGGCGATTGCGCTTGGGCTTGGCGGCGGCCTCGTCCGCAGCGTCGGGTGCCGACGCTGGTGCTTCTACCACTGCGGTCACCGCTGCGTCGCCCGGTGCTGCGGCCGCCACGTCACGCGCGCCATCGCGTTTGCCGCGACGGCCACGGCGGCGGCGCTTGCGATCGCGCTGGCCTCGGGCTTCGGTTTCGGCCGGCGTCTCGCCCGGCTGGGCGACCACAGGCACGTCATCGCCCTCGTCACCGGCATCGGCCGTTTCGGCAGGTGCAGCGCGTTCGGCATCATCACCGCGGCCATTGCGGCCGCCGCGACGACGGCGCTTGTTGCGGCCGTTCCGGTCACCACGTTCGGCGCGTTCACCCTGGGGCCGGTCGTCGCCATCTTCGGCATCGCCATCGGCTTCGGCGGCTTCGTTATCGGGATCGTCCTCGATCCGCACCGGCGTCGGCAGCGGCCGCATCTCGACCTTCTTGGTCGGCGGCGGGCCGGCCGAATCAATGGCGAAGTTCGGGCCAATCAGCGATTCATCAGGCACGGTGACGATGGTGACGCCGTAAAGCTCCTCAAGCTCGGCAAGCTCGATGCGCTTCCTGTTGAGGATATAGACCGCCACTTCATCGCCGGCGCGCAGGGTGAATTCGCTCGCACGCCCACGCAGCGCTTCGGCTTCGAGCGCGCGCAAAGCGGCGAGCGCGGCGGACGCAACCGAGCGCACCATGCCGGTGCCTTCGCACATCGGGCAGATATGGGTGGAGGCTTCGAGGATGCCGGTGCGCAGCCGCTGGCGGCTCATTTCCATCAGCCCGAACGCCGAAATCCGGCCAATCTGGATGCGGGCGCGATCGTTGCGCAGCGCATCCTTCATCGCCTTTTCGACGCGGCGGTTGTTGGCGGAAACTTCCATGTCGATGAAATCGATCACCACCAGCCCGGCCATGTCGCGCAGGCGCAGCTGGCGGCCGATTTCCTCGGCGGCTTCAAGGTTGGTCTTGGTGGCGGTTTCCTCGATGCCATATTCGCGCGTCGAGCGGCCCGAGTTGATGTCGATCGACACCAGCGCCTCGGTCGGGTTGATGACGATATAGCCGCCGGATTTGAGCTGGACGACCGGCTGGTACATGCCTTCCAGCTGCGCCTCGACGCCGAAGCGCTGAAACAGCGGCACATTATCGGAATATTCGACCACCTTGGGGGTGTGCGCCGGCATCAGCATCGACATGAAGCGCGAGGCATCGGCAAAGCCTTCAGGGCCTTCAACGAGCACCTGATCGATATCGCGGTGATAGATGTCGCGGATGGCGCGTTTGATGAGGTCCGAATCCTGGTGGATCAGCGCTGGTGCCGACGAAGCCAGCGTCTTTTCGCGGATTTCGTCCCAAAGGCGCGTCAGATAATCGAAATCGCGGCGAATTTCGTCACTGCTGCGCTTGAGGCCGGCGGTGCGGACGATGGCGCCCATGCCCTGTGGCAGCTTCAAATCGGTCATGATCGCCTTCAGCCGCTTGCGATCGGCGATGTTGGAGATCTTGCGGCTGATACCGCCGCCATGCGCGGTATTGGGCATCAGCACGCAATAGCGGCCGGCGAGGCTGAGATAGGTGGTGAGCGCTGCCCCTTTCGAGCCGCGCTCTTCCTTCACCACCTGGATCAGCAGCACCTGACGGCGGTGGATGACTTCCTGAATCTTGTAGCGGCGGCGCAGCGACTGGCGCTTGCGGCGCAGCGCATCGGTCGGCTCGTCGCTCTGGCCGCCGGTTTCGGCAACCTCGTCGCGCGGTTCGCCGTTCTCGTCGAGCTCCTCGTCATGATGATCGTCATTCTCGGCGGCGAATTCGGCTTCTTCGCGCAGGAGCGCTTCGCGATCCTCACGCGGGATCTGATAATAATCGGGGTGGATTTCGCTGAAGGCCAGAAAGCCGTGGCGGTTGCCGCCATATTCGACGAACGCCGCCTGCAGCGAGGGTTCGACGCGGGTGACCTTGGCGAGGTAGATATTGCCTTTCAGCTGCTTGCGATCAGCAGCCTCGAAATCGAATTCCTCAATGCGTTGTCCGTTGACCACGGCGACCCGGGTTTCCTCCGGGTGGCGGGCGTCGATCAGCATGCGTAGTGACATAGAATGGCTCCATGGCGCGGCGGGCCCGACCCGTTACGGGTGAGCGGCGGCGCCTATCGGTGAGGGAATCGGCCACGCGAGACGCGCGCCGAAAGCTGGGAAAATGGGAAAAGACGATAATGTTCGAAAAATTCGGCGCACGCGAAGCAGCCACCTGCCGAACCGGACCGGCCATATCGGCACCCCCGGAAAAGCCATGTGACGATGCGTGCATCCTGTTCCTTGAAACTGCCCGACCCTGAGCGCGAACAACCTTGCCCCGGCCGGTACGTGATCTCCGAACACCCGTTTCGACAAACATCATCTTTGCAGACAACAGGTCGAAACGGCCCGGAAATGGCAGCGGTTTTTGGCGCTGATGCTATTTGTTAGCAGCGTGCGACGAACGGACCAAGGCCACGCCGAAACGCCGCGCCGCGCGAAAAGCCTTTACGATTCGTAAGTTGGGCAGA
>JAAFIT010000012.1:3030-16224 GCA_013298745.1 Sphingomonadales bacterium | reverse complement strand
TCGGCTCGGTTCTGCAGGATGTCGTGCTGCTGTCGGGTTCGATTCGCGACAATATCAAGCTGGGTGATCCTCTGGTGGACGATGCCGCGGTGCTGCGCGCGGCGCGACTGTCAGGTGCACATGATTTCATCGGGGCACTATCGGGCGGCTATGATGTGATGCTGGCCGATCGCGGCGAGGGGCTGTCAGGCGGCCAACGCCAGGCCATCGCAATCGCCCGGGCACTGGTACTGCAGCGACCGATGCTGGTGTTTGATGAGCCGACCAGCGCCATGGATACGACGTCCGAAAACGCCATGATCAGCCGACTCGAGGGTGAACTTGTTGGCCGCACAATGGTGATTGTTACCCACCGCCAGTCGATGCTCCGCCTCGCCACCCGCATCATCCTGCTCGATGGCGGGAAAATCGTGGCGCAAGGGCCGCGTGATGACGTGCTCCAATCGCTTGCTGTAGCCTGAGGAGGCGTTGCGAATGTCCCAGCTTGGTCTTGCTTCTTCTGCCGAATTGGATGCCCCCCTGGCGCCGACGCTGGCATCGCGCCTGCTGCTGTGGTCGATTCTCGCCTTTTGCATGGTGATGATCGGCTGGGCGGCAGTTGCCGAGGTCAATGAAACCGCCAGTGCGCCGGGACGAATCGTGCCGCAGCGGCCGTTACAGGTGGTCAGCCATGTCGATGGCGGTGTGGTGACGGCGATCCTGGTCCGCCCGGGCGATAATGTGGCCGCTGGTCAACCGCTGCTGCGTCTAGATCCCGGCGTTGCGGCCGCCGATTTCGGCCGTAGCAGTGCTGCCGCCAACGCGCTTTCGGCGCGCATTTTGCGGCTGGAGGCAGAGGCTGCGGGCCAGTCACCGGCGTTTCCGGCCGCGCTTGCGGCAGCGGCACCCGGTGCGGTGAGTGCCGAACAGGCGCTGTGGCAGGCGCACCAACGCGATGCCGCCAATGGCTTGGCCGGCGTTGCGGCGCGGATCGACGGCGCGCGCCGGGCGCTGGCCGAAGCAGAGGCAGGTGCCGCCGCATCCACCGAGGCGCAGGCGCAGGCGGCACGTGAGGTGGCGATGCTGGCACCACTTGTCGACAAGGGCATCGAGCCGCGTTTGACCCTTGATCGGGCGCGCTCGGCGCTGGTGCAGGCGCAGGCCGGCGCCGCCGGCGGCGCCGAAGCAGTGGCGCGGGCGCGAGCTATGCTGGCCGAGGCGCGCGCAGCCGCCGCTGGCGTGACCGACCATTGGCGCGCTGAAGCGAGCAGCGCTCTCACCCAGGCGCGGGCCGAACTCGCCGCACAACAGGCCGGCCTCCCCAGCCTGCAACGCCGCGTTGAGCAGGCTGAAGTGCGCAGCCCGGTCAGCGGCACGGTCCAGCGAATGCTCGTCGGTACGGTCGGCAGCGCCGCGGCACCGGGGGCGCCGCTGGTGGAAGTGGTGCCGAAGGACGGTGCGCTGGCCATCGCCGCGCGGGTTCGGCCACGCGATATCGGCTTTGTTCATATCGGTCAGCCCGCCGCAGTGCGGATCACCGCCTATGATTCGAGTGTCTATGGCACGCTTAAGGGCCGCGTTACGCGCATTTCGCCTGATGCTGTGGACGATCAGCGCGGCGGCGAAGGCTGGTATGAGGTGCGAATCGCGACGTCACAGCGCGGTCTGATGGGGCCGACCGGTCGTCCGGCCGCGATCGGCAGCGGCATGGTGGCCGAAGTGGCGCTGCTCGGCGCGCCGCGAACCGTGCTATCGTACCTGCTCAGCCCCGTCACAAAGCTGCGCGAGGACGCCTTTCGCGAGCGTTGAAGCACGAAAGAGGGCCTCCGGCGCTCGGAGCGGCAGCTCCAAACCCCGCTTTTTCCACGGGTCATCACCTGATGTTGCGGGGGCAAAGCCGGAGTAAATGGGGTCTGGGGCCGTTGGCCCCAGCCGCCGGAGGCTACTTCCAGCCCCTAAGGGCGAGCGCCAGACCCTGTCGAGCGGGCCAGATCGGCATCTGACAGCACCTGCCACGCGGCTTGCACGGCGCGAAACCGGTCGGCGGCTTCGGGTGAGGTGCCGGCGACGTCGGGATGGCTGGCCTTGGCGGCATTGCGCCACGCCATTTTGATGACCGTCATGTCGGCATCGGTGTCACAGCCAAGCACCGCAAGGGCATCAAGTTCGGCGCGGCTGCGGCTGCCATCGCCGGCGCCACCCCATTCCCAATGCGCCGAGCGGCGATATTGGGTCTGTGCAGACTCATCGGCCTCGCGTGCGGCCGCTTCTTCGGCCGACAATCCCGCGAAATAGTCCCAATTGGCATTATATTCGGCAGCGTGTGCGGCGCAAAAATACCAGCGTTCGGGGCGATTGGCGGCCTTTGGCGCCGGGCAATTGCCCGGATTGGTGCAGCCGTGGCGATCGCACAGCCGCACTTCAGCCGCCGCCGTGCCGCTGCCATAGGGGCGCCAGCGCGGAAACCCCCAGTCATCGGTGCGGCGGGAACGGGCCATCGGGCGGAATCGATCCTTTTGTCAGCGTTTGAGGAAGCTTGAGGCCATGCCCATGATCTCGTCGAGCGGATTGCCGTCCTTGTTGGTATCGACCATCGCCATCAAGGCACCTGCCGCGCCTGCCTGATTGCCGCCGCCGAGCAGGCCACCCAGCAGGCCGCCAAGGCCGCCCATCCCGCCCGCCGGGGCTGCAACGGTACCGGTGCCATTGCCCAGCGCGCTGGCCGCCATGGTGGCGACCATCGGCAGCAGCGCCTTCAGCGCATTCACATCGAGGCCGGTCTGGCTGGCGGCCTGGGCCGCGACGGCGCGCGATACGTCCTTGCTGCCAAAAATGCTGCCCAGGATGTCATTACCCTGCGCCACGGCACCATCGCCAGCCGCCGAGCCAGTGTAAGCCGCGGCCATACCGGCGAGTTGATCGACGATCGAGCCATTGCCGGCCTGTGCCTGCTTGGCCATGCCACCGGTCAGCGCCGGTACCAGTGCCGCCATCGCGGCCTGCGCCTGGTCTGGCGTCAAACCGACGCGAGATGCCATGGCGGCTACGCCATCGGCGCCGCCCATGCGGGCAATCATGTCGATCAACTGTTGTGCCATGGTCGTATTACCCCCGTCTCGGTCGTGAAATCTGGCTCTGAATAGCCGCTGATTGCGCGCCCGGCGAGTCCCAGGTCGCCGCAGCGCGCACGAAATCGGGGGTTTTCATTGCGCGCGGCTTGGCGCCAAGGTGGATTCATGCTCGCGCTTCTCACTGCCCGGCGCTTTGGACCGCTGTTCGCCACCCAATTTCTGGGGGCTTTCAACGACAATCTGTTCAAGACCGCGTTGATTTTCCTCGTCGCCTTCCGCCTGAAGGCCGGGGATCCGGTGGCTACGGCCACATTGGCGACGGTTGCGGCGGGGGTTTTTATCATTCCTTTCGTACTTTTTTCCGGGCTGGCGGGCGAAATTGCCGATGCGCGCGACAAGGCGGCCATTACGCGGGCGGTCAAGATCGCCGAAATCGCCTTCATGGCGCTGGGTGCGGCGGCGTTTTTCATCGAATCGGTGCCGCTGGCACTGATCGTGGTGTTCCTGATGGGGGCACATTCGACGATCTTCGGGCCAGTGAAGTACGCGATTCTGCCGCAACATCTGGCAGAATCGGAGCTTTTGGCGGGCACCGGCCTCGTCGAAGGCGCGACCTTCGTGGCGATTCTGCTCGGTCAGATCGCCGGCGGACTGCTGCCAAACGGCTGGGCGGGGCCGGTAGCGATCGGAATTGCGCTTCTCGGGTGGCTCACATCCCGCGCTATCCCGCCGGCACCGCCCAGCAGCCGCGTGGCAATCGACTGGAATCCGCTTACGGCAAGCCGCCGGGCCCTCGGCGAAGCCTTTGGCAATCGCGAACTTGCCATCGCGACCATCTGCATTTCGTGGTTCTGGGCGCTGGGCGCCGTCTATACGAGCCAGTTCGTGCCGCTGGCGAAGAACGATCTCGGCGGTAGCGAAGGCGTGGCGACCCTGTTTCTGGCTGCGTTTTCGATCGGGGTGGCGGTGGGCTCTGCCGGGGTCGGGCGCCTGCTGGGCGGCCGCATCTCCACCCGTCTGTCGCCCTGGGCGGGGCTGGTGATGGCGCTTGCGGGCATCGATTTGTGGTTCGCCGAACGCGCCATGGGCGGCGCAGCGGGCGACATCGCCAGCTTTCTTGGTGATCCGCGCGGTTGGCGGGTGATGGTCGACTTGCTGGTGCTGGCCATTGCCGGCGGCATCTTCTCGGTGCCACTCTATGGCGTCCTGCAAACTGCCACCAACCCGTCGAGCCGCGCCCGCGCCATCGCAGCCAACAACATCGTCAACGCCGGCTTTCAGGTGGCCGCGGTCCTCGGCATCGGCGTGGCGATCGGGCAGGGCGTCTCGGTGCCGACGGCGCTGGTGGCGGCGGGTTTGACGGTGGTGCTTCTGCTGCCGCTGCTGCGGATGCTGCCGCGATAGGATGCTCGGCACATCGTTGACACTTGCGACCCCCTTGGCTAATCGCCGCGGCAATCTCTCGGGGGCTATCCTATCGGCGATCCCCGGCTCCCGTCAGGTCGAATTGCCCGCTGCGTTGCTGGAGTTTCCGGCCTCAAGCGGGTCCGGCTTGACCAAGATTGAAGGAATTGCGGTTTGAAAGCGGTGATTTTGGCGGGCGGCCTGGGGACCCGCATTTCGGAAGAGACGCACCTCAAGCCCAAGCCGATGGTCGAAATCGGTGTCAGGCCGATCCTGTGGCATATCATGAAGATCTATTCGCAGCATGGCATCAATGATTTTGTCATCTGCTGTGGCTACAAGGGCTATGTCATCAAGGAATATTTCGCCAATTATTTCCTGCACATGTCCAACGTGACCTTCGACATGAGCAACAACACCACGCAGATCCACAACAACAGTGCCGATCCCTGGCGGGTAACGCTGGTCGATACCGGTGATGAAACCATGACCGGCGGGCGCCTGAAGCGCGTGGCTGACCATATCAAGGACGAGCAGGATTTCTGCTTCACCTATGGTGATGGTGTTGCCGATGTCGATGTGACCGCGCTGATCGAATTCCATCGTGCGCATGGCAAGCTGGCCACAGTGACGGCGGTGCAACCGCCGGGGCGCTATGGTGCGCTCGACATGGCGGGCACCGCCGTGCGCGGTTTTGTCGAAAAGCCGCGTGGCGATGGCGGCTGGATCAATGGCGGCTTTTTTGTGCTGTCGCCCAAGTGCCTCGATTATATCGATAATGATGCATCCACTTGGGAAGCCGAGCCGCTGACACGGATTGCTGCCGATGGTGAGTTGCAGGCCTTTAGCCACAATGGCTTCTGGCAACCGATGGACACGCTGCGCGACAAGAATCATCTCGAGGCACTGTGGGCTTCGGGGCAGGCGCCATGGAAGTGCTGGGCGTGACCGACAGCTTCTGGGCCGGAAAATCGGTCTTCCTGACCGGGCATACCGGCTTCAAGGGCGGCTGGCTGGCGCTGTGGCTGCACAGCATGGGCGCTCGCGTCCATGGTTTTGCCCTGGCGCCCCCCACCGAGCCGTCGCTCTTTGCCGTTGCCGGGGTGGAACAGTACCTCGCCAGCCACTGCATCGGCGATATCCGCGATGCCGCCATCCTGTCTGCGGCGCTGGTAGCGGCGAAGCCCGATATCGTCTTCCACCTCGCGGCACAGCCGCTGGTGCGGCGCTCCTATGCCGAACCAGAGGCGACTTTTGCCACCAATGTCATGGGGACGGTCAACTTGCTTCAGGCGGTGCGCGCAGCGCCTTCGGTGCGTGCTGTTGTCAATGTCACGACCGACAAATGCTATGCCAACAACGAGTGGCTCTGGCCTTATCGCGAAGGCGAGGCGCTCGGCGGCCATGATCCCTACTCGGCAAGCAAGGCCGCTGCCGAGATCGTGACCGGTGCCATGCGCGCGTCGTTTCTTGCCGGCGCCGGCGTGCGGGTGGCGACAGCCCGCGCCGGCAATGTCATCGGCGGCGGCGATTGGGCCGAAGACCGGCTGCTCCCTGATTTCTTCCGTAGCGTGATGGCAGGCCAGTCGCTTGCGGTGCGTTATCCGGGGGCGACGCGGCCGTGGCAACATGTTCTCGAACCCCTGGCCGGCTATCTGGCGCTTGCCGAACGGCTGGCAAGCGATGCCGAAGGCTTCGACAATGCCTGGAACTTCGGCCCGGCCGATGAGGATGCGCGGCCGGTTGAATGGTTGTTGACCCGGTTGTGCGCGCAACTGCCCGGGGCCGAATGGCATCGCCTAGAAGGCGAAAAGGTGCATGAGGCGGGGTATCTCAAGCTCGACAGCAGTCGCGCCCGGCATCTGCTCGGCTGGACGCCGCGCTGGAACCTTGAACAGGCGCTGGCCGCCACGGTGGCGTGGCACCGCCACTGGCAGGCAGGTGCCGACATGGCGAGCGTCTGCCTCGACCAGATCCGGGATTATCGGGCCGCCTGATCGACATGTCGCGATTCCAGCGCATTGCCACGCCGATCGCCGGCGTCTTCGTTGTCGAGCGGCAACGGATCGGCGATTCGCGTGGGTTTCTCAGCCGCCTGTTCTGCGCCGAAGAATTGGCTGAGGCAGGCTTCACGCTGCCGGTGGCGCAGATCAACCACACGCTCACCGAAACTGCCGGGACGCTGCGCGGCCTGCATTTCCAGCATCCGCCGGCGGCGGAGGACAAGCTGGTATCGTGCATCCGGGGGGCGGTGTTCGATGTCGCCGTCGATCTGCGCGCCGGATCGCCGACCTTCCTGCACTGGCATGGCGTCGAATTGACTGCCGACAACAATCGCGCGCTGATGATCCCGCAAGGGTGCGCGCATGGCTTTCAGGCGCTGGTCGATGGCTGTGAACTGCTTTACCTGCACTCGCGACCCTATGCGCCGGCGGCGGAGGGCGGGCTCAACCCGCTCGATCCGCGGTTGGCGATTGCCTGGCCGTTGCCGGTCACCATCATGTCGCCACGCGACGCGGGGCATCCGCTCGTCGAGGCGAATTTTACCGGAGTTTCTGCATGAAGTGCCGCCACTGCCAGTCGGATGTGACGCTGCGCCTGATCGACCTCGGGTCATCGCCACCATCCAATGCCTATTTGACCAGCGATGGCCTGTTGGCGGCAGAAAAATGGTTTCCACTGGCCGTCTATGTCTGCACGCAATGCTGGCTGGTGCAGACGCAGGACCATGCCGATGCCGAGGAACTGTTCGACTCCGAATACGCCTATTTCAGCAGCACCTCGACAAGCTGGCTGGCGCACGCGTCGACCTATGTCGATGCGATGACAAGCCGCTTCGGGCTCGGCGCTGCATCGAAGGTCGTCGAGGTCGCTGCCAATGATGGCTATCTGCTGCAATATGTGGCGGCACGCGGGATCCCCTGCCTTGGCATCGAGCCGACGCGCAGCACCGCCGATGCCGCGCGCGCCAAGGGGATCGACATTGTCGAGGAATTCTTTGGCGTGGCGCTCGCCACCCGGCTGGTTGCCGAAGGCCATGCCGCCGATCTCACAGCTGCCAACAATGTGCTGGCCCACGTCCCCGACATCAATGATTTCGTCGGCGGTTTCCGCACCATCCTGAAGCCGGACGGTGTTGCCACTTTCGAGTTCCCGCACCTGATGCGCCTGATGGCCGACGCCCAGTTCGACACCATCTATCATGAACATTTTTCCTATCTGTCGCTGCTGGCAGTGAACACCATCTTCGCTGCCAACGGCCTGCAGGTGTTCGATGTCGAAACGATCCCGACGCATGGTGGCAGCCTGCGGGTGTTCGCCCAGCGTGCCGACCATGCCGCCCGGCCAGTCGCCCCGGCGGTTGCAGCCTTGCTTGCCGCCGAAACCGCGGCTGGAATGGCGACTCCCGCCTATTATGCCGGCTTCCAGACGCGCGCCGACGCCATCAAGGACGCATTGCTGCGCTTCCTGATCGATGCCAAGCGCGACGGCAAATCGGTGGGCGCCTATGGTGCTGCGGCCAAGGGCAATACGTTGCTTAATTTTGCCGGGGTTCGGCCCGACCTGCTGCCCTTTGTGGTGGATCGTGCAGCAGCAAAGCAGGGCAAGTTCATGCCCGGCAGCCGTATTCCGATCGTCGATGAAGCGCATCTGAAGGCGGCTCGGCCCGATTATGTCGTACTGCTGCCGTGGAACCTGCGCAGCGAACTCGAACAGCAGCTTGCCTATGTCCGCGAATGGGGCGGCAAGCTGGTGACGGCGATTCCGGAAATCGTCATCACATGAAAATTGCCGTTACCGGCGCCAGTGGCTTTATCGGCCGCAACGTCGTCGCGGCGTTGGCGCGCTGCAGTGATGTTGAACTGGTCGCGAGCTCGCGCAGCGCCGGTGTGGCGCTGCCGCCGGGCGTGCAGCATGTGGCGGTCGACATGGCGGCGCCGGAGGGCGCCTATGATTGGCTGGGGCGGCCCGATGTGGTGGTGCACCTTGCCTGGAACGGCTTGCCCAACTATCGCTCGCTGCATCATTTCGAGACCGAACTGCCGGCGCAATATCGCTTTCTGCGCGGGCTGATCGATGATGGCCTCACCCGGCTGGTGGTGGCTGGCACCTGCTATGAATATGGCATGCAAAGCGGCGCGCTTGATGAAACCATGGCGGGGTCGCCGACCAATCCCTATGCGCTTGCAAAGGTGACGCTGCACAAGCAGCTCGAATTTCTGAAGGGTCAGGTGCCATTTGCCCTGACCTGGGCGCGATTGTTCTATGCCTATGGCGAGGGGCAGGCGCCGTCGTCGATCTATTCGCTGCTGCGCGCTGCGGTAGCGCGCGGCGATGCGCGCTTTCCGATGTCGGCGGGCGAACAATTGCGCGATTTTCTGCCGATCGAAACCATTGCCGGCCATCTGGCGACGCTGGCGCGGCAGGGCGGTGATGTCGGCATCGTCAATATCTGTTCCGGCCAGCCGACCTCGATTCGCGGGCTCGTCGAGCGCTGGCTGGCCGACAATGGCTGGTCGATCGCATTGGACCTCGGCCATTATCCCTATCCCGATTACGAACCTCTCGCGTTCTGGGGCAGCGCAGCCAAGTTGCAGGCGCTGACGACACCGGCGGATCATGGCTAGGGTCTCGCTGTTCGGGCGCAACCTGACGGCAAATCTCATCGGTACGGCTGTCGTCACGCTGCTCACGGCGGTGATCACGCCGATGCAGATCCATATCCTCGGCATCGAGGCCTTTGGCATTGTCACCTTCATCACAACGCTCCAGATGGCGTTCACGGCGTTTGATTTCGGCCTTTCGAGCACGCTCACTCGCGAGCTTGCCGCCGACAGTTCCGCTGGCAAGGTGAACAGCCGGCCGCTCGTCGAAACCGCGGTCTCGGTCTATTGGCTCGCCGCGCTCGTCATCGGCGCGCTGCTCATCTGGCAGGCTGCACCGATCGCCAATGCCTGGCTGAAGGCCGAAACTCTGGCACCGGATGTCGTTGCACGCAGCCTGCAGGTGACAGCCGTTTACCTGGCGCTGCGCTGGCCGGTCGCGCTGTATTCGGGGTTGCTGTCCGGCTTCCAGCGGCTCGATATCCTGAATGTGCTGCGGGTTGTCATGGTGACTGTACGGATGCTCGGCGGCATCGTCGTGCTGCTCGTCTGGCGCACGCTCGACGCTTTTCTGCTATGGACGGCGTTCAGCGCGCTGCTTGAAGTCATCGCCTTCGATATCGTCTGTCGACGCGTGTTTCCCGGGTTGCCGCGCCGACCACGGATTCACGGCAAAGCCATCCGCAAGGTCTGGCGCTTTTCGGTCAGCATGAATGCCATCGCCGTGCTGGCGGTGCTGATCGTCCAGATGGACCGGTTGTTCATCAGCAAGATGCTCCCGTTGCAGGATCTGGGCTTTTACAATCTCGCCTACACGCTCGCCGCGGGAATTTCGTTGATCATTGCGGCGGTCAGCTCGGCGGTGTTGCCGTCACTCGCCGAATCGCACGGCCGGGGCGGTAGCGATCTTTCGGCGCGATTCATGAATGCCGATCGTGTCCTGCTGTTCCTTGTCGGTGGCGCGACCTTCGCGCTGGTGGCGCAGGGTGAATTGCTGCTGACACTGTGGGTCAGCGCGGCGGCTGCCAAAGCGGCCTATCCGGCGCTGATTGTGCTTTCGATCGGCTTCTGGTTCAGCGCGCTCAATGCCAACAGCTACAATGTCGCCGTGGCTTCAGGACGTCCGGGCCGGTTTCTCCAGCTCAATCTCTGGCTGATCCTGCCCTATATGGCGTTGCTCTATGCGCTGATCACTCGCTTCGGAATCGTTGGGGCCGCAGGTGCCTGGGTTGTTCTCAATCTCGTCTATTCGGTCGTCCTGATCCCCTTCGTCCATCGCGTGATTCTGCGTGATTCCACCGGTGCCTGGCTGGCATCGATCGTGTTGCCGTTCGCTGCCATTGGCAGCGTGTCGTTTTTCGCTGTCGGTTTCCTCGTCAAGTCGCTAGTCGACAGCAATTCGACCATGGCCGGGATGAGTGCATTGTTGGTAAGCTCGGGTGCTTATGTTGGCGCGTGCTATTACTGGTTCATCAGCAGGGCGCGCGCTCGCTCCATCACCTGATCATGCCATAGGGCAATAGCGCGTCTGTCGCGACATTGGCCAGCAGCGCAGCCTCTGCCCCAAATCCGGATTTCCTTGATGACCGCCAAAACTTGCCCGCATTGTTCGTCGCCTGCCAACGCCTCCTATATCGCCCAGGATTATAACAAGCGGCTGACCGACGAGAGCTTTCACTATTTCACCTGCACCCGCTGCGCGCTGGTGTTCATGGATCCGGTGCCCGGCGACCTCGGCCGCTATTACCCAACCGACTATTACGAAGTGCCCAAGACCGAAGCCGAGCTTGCTGAAACCGCGACACGGCTGCAGCAGTGGAAGCTCGATACGGTACTCGCGCAGGCCAAGAGTGGACGGTTGCTCGAGATCGGCCCGGCCTATGGCCTTTTCGCCTATCTGGCCAAGCGCGCCGGCTTCGATGTCACCGGCATCGAGATGGATGCGCGCTGCTGTGCCTTCCTGCGCGAAACCGTCGGTATCACCGTGGTCGAGAGCAATGACCCGGCTACGGCAATCGCCGACCTGCCGGGGTTTGATGTCATCGTCATGTGGCAGGTCATCGAGCATTTTCCCGATCCGTGGCGGGTGCTTGATGCGGCGGCGGCGCGGCTCAACCCCGGCGGCGTCATCATTCTCGACACCCCCAATCCGGCGGCCTTTCAGTTCGGTGTGCTCGGCCATCGCTGGGCGCACCTCGACGCGCCGCGTCACGTGCTTTTGATTCCGGTCGACGTGATGGTCGACCATATGGCGCGTAATGGCCTCGATCCGGTGATGTTGACCGCATCCGATTACAGCGCCAATGGCTTCAATGGCTTTGGCTGGGCGTTCACATTCAAGAATTTTCTGGGAGATAATATGGTCGGGCGTGCGGCCCATCTGGCAGGGCGTGTCCTCGCCAAGCTGCTGATTCCGATCGAGCGCACCGGCTGGCGCGGCAGCACCTATACGGCGGTGTTCGGCAAGCGGCGGCAGGCATGAAGTTTTCCGTTCTGCTGCCAACGCGAAATCGGCTCGAGTATCTGCGCTACGCCGTCGATACGGTGCGGCGCCAGGATTATGACAAGTGGGAGATCATCATCTCCGACAATCATTCCGAAGACGATATCGCCGGTTATGTCGCCGAACTGGCCGATCCGCGGATTCGCTATGTGCGGACCGAAAGTTTCGTGCCGGTGACCGAAAACTGGAACAACGCGCTCGATCTGAGCACCGGCGATTATGTCGTCATGCTTGGCGACGATGACGGTCTGTTGCCGGGCTATTTCTCGCGACTAATGGCCGCGATGCGGGATTATCCAGATCCCGATTTCGTTTATGTCAGTGCCCTGTTCTTTGCCTATCCGGGCGTCACCCGAAAAGAAGCGGTTTTGCCCGATGCGCCCGACGGGTTTCTGCGCACCGATCAAAACCGCTTCTTTTCGGGTGACAAGCCCTATTGGCTCGATGCCGATACAGCGCGTGGCATCGCTCGTGGTTATCTCGATTTTCGCATGCCGGTCGCGTCCAACATGCAGTTTTCCCTCATCAGCCGCCGCGCCATCGCTGCGATGAAGGCCGTGGGGCCGTTCTTCCAGTCCCCCTATCCGGATTTTTACGCCACGCCGGCGTTGTTCCTCACTTCGACCCGCATCCTTGTCTATCCCAAGCCTTTCGTGGTGATCGGCATCACGCCGAAATCCTATGGCTTTTTCCACTTCAACAACCGTTCTGGCGACGGCGTGGATTTCCTCAACAATAATGGTGCGCTCGCCGCCGACGATACCGATGCGATCCGTCTGCCCGGCACGTCGTACAATGACAGTTGGTTGCTGGCGATGAAGGCGTTCGAGACGAATTTTTCGGGCGCGCGAGGCATGGCGCCAGATATCCGACGCTACCGCTTCTTGCAGATCGTCTATTGCTACAAGCATGGCTATTTCGATCGCAGTATCGCACCTGCCGCGCTCGCCACGTTGAAGGCGCGCATGACCCTTGGGGAGCGTTTGACCTGGGGAATCGCCTTGCCGATCGGTTTCAGCCTGCTGCGGCTGGTCCCGACCGGGCTGCGCACCACGGTCATTTCCCGGCTGCGGCGCTTGATCGGCCAGCACGCGATTTCGGACGAAGCCGCCATCGCCAAGCGGTTTGAAAGCCTGATCGACGTCTATGCGCAGATCGATGCGCATGGCATGGCATCGGTCTGATCGCCATGGCGCCATTGCTCAGCCTCATCATACCGACACGCGAACGCGCGCACACGCTGGCGGCAACGCTGGCGACGGCGGTTGCCACCACCCATTCCGATCTGGAAATCATCGTCAGCGACAATGTCAGCGCCGATGACACACAGGCTGTGGTGGCGCGTGTCGGCGACAGCCGGGTGCGTTACGTCAATCCCGGCAGCCGGCAATCGATGTGCGGCAATTATGAATTCGCATTGGCCGCCGCTACGGGCACCTACGTCGTCATCATCGGCGATGATGATGCGGTGATTCCGCAGGCGCTCGATCGGCTGCTGGCGCGGCTTGCGGCGCTGCCCGAGCCTGTCATCCACATGTGGCCGTTGCACATTTACGATTGGCCGACATCGGGGCGGCCGGCGAGTGTCGCTTATCTGGCGCCGGTGATCCCGCCGTCCGAACTCGATCTCAAG
>JAAFIT010000012.1:0-3020 GCA_013298745.1 Sphingomonadales bacterium | reverse complement strand
GGCGGTTGGAAATATTACGAACTGCCGTCGCCCTATCACGCCGCTATCCCGCGCGCTTTTCTGTCGGGGATACGGGACCGCACCGGGCGAGTGTTCCATTCCACCCAGCCGGATGTCTTCACCGCCATGGCGATTCCGGCCTTTGCCGATCGCGCCATCAACATCGGCGATTCGGTAACGCTCAACGGTCGCTCGGCCAAATCCAACGGCCTAGGCTTTGTCGAAAAGCAGGCGCGCGCCAATATCGATCGCTTCATTGCCGAATATGGTGATTATCGCTTCCACCCCAGCCTGCCGGCCGGCGTCGCGGCAGCAGCCAACATGATTCCCGACGCGGTGTTGCTTGCTGCCGATCTGTTTCCCGAAGTCTATGCCGGAACCGATTTCGATTACGGGGCGATGTGGGCCTATATCTGCCGGCTGGGGTTCATGTCGCATGGTGACGTCTTGGCGCGCCGCGCCGAACTGCAACGCGCCCATGATTTCAGCCTGACGCGCTTCCTGGGGCTTTCGATGGTCCATCAGGCGGCGGTGGTGCGACGCAAGTTGCTCAATGCCGCCACACCGCTTGGCAGCCTTGCAAATGGTGTTCCCGACAGCATCGATGATTTTGTCGCGGTGTTGCAACGCGACCGCGCCGCAGCCGTATGACCGGTGCAGCCCCGTCTGCGCCGCGGCTACCGATCGCAGCGTTGCTGCTGGCGCTGATCTTCCTGCCTACGTTGGTGTTCTATACCGGCGCTACGTCCTCGCTGGCGCTCGGCGCCGTGGGTGCGGCGTTGCTCATCATCGTCACGGTTGCGGCGTTTCCGGTTGGGCTGCAACGTCCGCTCGCCAATGCCATCGCCTGGGTGCTCGGGATTTTCATCATCATTACGCTCCACCTGCTGATCGCCGGGCTGTTACGGTCGGTGGACATCCCCCACGCCTTCGCCTCATTCGCGCCGGTGCTGCTGATGGCGCTCGGCGGCGTTGCGCTTGCGATCGCCGTTCGGGCGGTGCCGCCTGCGCAATTGGACGCGGCGATCCTGGCCGGTTTTTGGGCGCTGGTGCTGGTATCGCTGCTGCCGGCTATCGGGCTTGATGTGGCGCGCGTCTATGCCGGCCCCGGTTATTATGTGAAGCCGATCTTCCCGTTCACCGAGCCATCTCACCTGGCGCTGATCCTGATGCCGTTTTTTCTTTATGCCTCCGTCACGGCACCGCTGCGACGGCGGTTGCTGCTGCTCGGACTTGGGCTGTTGCTCGTCATTGTGCTCGAAAGTCTGGTGCTCGCCGCAGGCTGGCTGCTGATAGCCTTGATCTGCATGCGCGGCGTGGTGTTGCCGCTCGTCGTTGTTGCCATTCTTGCGGTGGTGCTGACGCAGCTCGATCTGACTTATTATATCGAGCGGCTCGATTTCAGCGGCGATTCGCAGAATTTGTCGACCCTTGTCTATCTACAGGGTTGGGAATTGATCGACGAAGCGTTGCGCGGCACCAGTGGTTGGGGTCAGGGGTTCCAGCAATTGGGGCTGCTTGGTACCGATTCGCCGATTTCGGCGGTCATTTATGCGCTGATTGGCAATGATTCGAATCTGCGCGATGGTGGTTTCCTGGGGGCCAAGATCGTCGGCGAGTTCGGGCTATTGGGGATTGCGCTCGTCGCGGCGCTGCTGGTCGCGATCGCCCGATCGGCGCTTTTTCTTCGCAAGGTTGCCCGTCGGCCCGGCGGGCAAGATCCGGCGCTCGTCCTGGCTCATGCCGTTTACATCGGCCTGTTTGTCGAGCTGGCGTTACGCTCGACGGGCTATTTCACCGGGGGCATGTTACTCGTGGTCATGGCCACGCAATTGCGGCTTGGCACGCGCCTGCCTGCCCCGGCACCGCAGGCGGCCATCGCATGACGGATCTGATCATCAATGGGACTGCAGCGACGCATTCGTCGCTGGGCGCGCGGCGTTATTTCGAAGGGGTCATGGCGCATCTCGATTGGCCGGGCCGCGTGATCATCAACCCGCCGGCGGCGAATCCCCGGCTGGTCCGCATCAACGAGGTTTGCCAGCGTGGCCGCCGTGATGCGATCTATTGGTCCCCGTCGCATCGCGGCCCGTTGTTCGCGCACAACCATGTCGTTACAGTGCTTGATTGCATCAATATCGAACATACTTATGTGTCTGATTGGCGCCTCCCTTTGTTGCGAGCGAATTTTTCTATGCTCATGCATAGATCTCGAAAGATAGTAACTATATCTGCAGCAACAAAGGCCGCTTTATTGCGGAATTTCTCCATCGATCCAGGTGATATTGTGGTTATTCCGGGACCAACGGATTTGACGATAGGGTTTGATGCGCGCGGTTCTACAAACGAAGATTCAGCGGATGAAAAATTCATATTGATGGTCACGAATGCTCTGCCGCATAAAAATACGACGAGAGCTCTGCTGGCGCTCGCTGCGAGCGGCGCTGCGGCTCGAGGTGTTTCACTCCGCGTGGTCGGTTCGGTTTCGCCAGAAGGGCGGGCGGCATGTGCGGCGGCCAATCTATGTTTGAAAGAGCATCGCGGTATTGATGATGCTACGCTTGATCTGTGGACGAAGGAGTCGCTGTTTCTGCTGTCGCCAAGCCTGGATGAGGGTTTAAACCTGCCAGTCGCCGATGCAGTGAGGGTTGGTGCGAATGTGATGTGCTCGGATATCGCCGTTCACCGCGAGTTTTACGATGGCAGTGCAGTGTTTTTTGATCCCTTCGATGTCGAGGCGATTCGCGCTTCAATTGACCAAGCGCTTGACCGTCCTGGGCGATGGTTTTCGCCCATTGCCAAGCCACAATTTGGTATTGAGGCCGTAGCCAAGGCCTATCGAGAGTTGTTCACTCATCTGCTTTAGTTTTCACCTTCGGATTGGAAATCGGACCGAACATGATGTCGCAAAAGAACAAGCCAAGGTTCAGCAGGGACGATATCGCTGACGAAATCGTGTCCAGAATCAATGTTTCCGAAGTTGCTCGCGCAAAGGCACATTTCGCGGCTAGTGGTCTGAT
>JAAFIT010000118.1 GCA_013298745.1 Sphingomonadales bacterium | reverse complement strand
ATGGAAGCAGCGATCGATGCCGGCGTGTCGGCTTATGTCGTCGATGGTCTGCGGAAGGAACGCATCAAGGCGGTGCTCGACTTGTCGATTGCGCGCTTCAATGCGTTTCGCCGGTTGCAGGATGAGCTCCATGAAGCGCGATCGGCGCTGGCCGACCGCAAGACCATCGATCGGGCCAAGGCGATCGTGATGCAGCAACGCGGCTTGGACGAACAGGCGGCCTATGCGCTGCTGCGGTCGGCGGCGATGCAGCAATCGCGCCGCATCGTTGATATTGCCGCGGCGCTGGTCACCGCAGAAACCCTGCTTGGTCCCGGAGCCGCGACATGAGCCTGAACCCGGTGCGCATCGGCTTTCTGCCGCTTGTCGATAGCGCCGTCCTCGTCGCGGCGCAGGCCTTTGGCTTTGCCGAAGCCGAGGGCCTGCAGCTTGAGCTATCCCGCGAAGCCAGTTGGGCCAACATACGCGACAAGCTGGTGTATCGGCATTTCGATGCAGCGCACATGCTCGCCGGATTGCCGATCGCAGCAACACTGGGCCTGTCGCGCGCGCCAACCCCGGTGATCGCGCCGTTCTGCCTGGGGCTCAATGGCAACGCTGTGACATTGGCAAGCGATATCGCCGCCGCGCTTGCCATGCAAAGCGGCCATGTCATCGATTTCGACGATGCCGGCAGTGTTGCTGTGGCGTTGGCAGCGCTGATCAAGACGCGGCGCAGCCAAGACCTTGCGCCGTTGCGCCTTGGTGTGCCGCACCGGTTTTCGTCGCACAATTACACGCTGCGCTATTGGTTGGCGTTTGCCGGAATTAATCCGGACCGCGATGTCCAACTCGTCATCGTGCCCCCCCCGTTGACCGTTGATGCATTGCGCGCCGGGGAGATTGACGGTTTCTGCGTCGGCGAGCCCTGGTCGAGCATCGCCGTCGCGACCGGGGTGGGCGAAATCGTGGCGCTCGGCTGCCGCATCTGGCAGCGCGGCGTCGAAAAAGTGCTGGGCGTGCGCGGCGACTGGGCCGAGTCAAACCCTGACACGCTGGCGGCATTGCTGCGCGCGCTCGATCGCGCCGCGCGCTGGGCTGGTGATCCCGCCAATCATCCGCCGCTTGCCGCCGCGCTGGCGCGTCCTGACCGGCTTGACCGGCCAGCGGCGTTGATTGCCCGTGTGTTGTCCGGCCGCCTGATGGTGGCGCCGGATCGTGAAATCGATGTGCCGGATTTCCTGATGTTATACCGCGATGCCGCGAATTTTCCCTGGGTCAGCCAGGCGCAATGGATTTATTCGCAAATGCTGCGCTGGGGGCAAGTGGCGCCAAGCGAAGCGGCCGAGGCGTCGGTCCGCAGCGTGTTCCGGCCCGATCTGTACCGCCGCGCTGTCAGCGGCAGCGGCACACCGATGCCAGGAGCCAATGCCAAGGTTGAAGGCGCGCTGGCAACACCGCTCGCCGTGGGCAGCGCCATGGGCCGGCTGTCGATCGGGCCTGACCGGTTCTTTGACGGCCGCAGCTTCGATCCGGACCAATTGGGCCCCTATCTTGGCGGATTTCCGTCACCCTGATTTAGGCTCTTGCGCCGAAAACGAATCGGCGTATCTTGTGCAGTGCAGCAACCACTGATGGTTGTAGACATTTTGAACCAGCGGCCAATGGCGGTCACCGGTTCTCCATAATTCAGCAATGCCGCTGACCGTGCCCTGGCTCTCCAGGTGTTCGGCAGCGGCTTTTTTCATGGGTTTTTTGGTTCAAACCAGCGAGGCAGCGATGGCAGATTTTGTTCAAGGCACGACACGCCGCACGCTTTTGCAGGGTGCCGGACTTATTGCCGGTGTGGCTGCGTTGCCCGGCGCGGCGCGTGCCGCAACGCCGGAAACCCCGACCGCCAAGCTCGGCTATATCGCTCTGACCGATTCCGCTCCGGTGATCATTGCCAAGGCCAAGGGCCTGTTCGCCAAATACGGCATGACCGATGTGTCCGTCATCAAACAGGCGAGCTGGGGCGGCGTTCGCGACAATCTGGAACTCGGCTCGGGCGGCGGCGGCATCGATGGCGCGCATATCCTGTCACCGATGCCGTATTTCATGACATTGGGCACCATCACCAAATCGCGCGCGCCGGTGCCGGTCTCGATCCTCGCTCGCCTCAACACCAACGGCCAGGGCATTTCAGTTGAAGCCGAATATCTCAATGTTCGCGCCGATCTTGGTGCCGCCAAGATGAAGCCGATCATCGCCAAGCGCAAAGCCGCCGGCACCAAGATTGTCATGGCGATGACCTTTCCAGGCGGAACCCATGATCTTTGGCTGCGCTATTGGCTCGCCGCCAGCGGCATCAACCCCGATGCAGATGTCGAGCTGATCACCATTCCGCCGCCGCAGATGGTCGCCAACATGAAGGCGAAAACCATGGAGGCGTTCTGCGTCGGTGAACCCTGGAACGACCAGCTGGTGGCGCAAAAGATTGGCTACACCGCGGTTTCCACCGGGCAATTGTGGATGGACCACCCCGAAAAAGCCTTTGCAATGCGGTCGGACTGGATCGCCGCGCACCCCAATGCCGCCCGCGCGCTCACCGCTGCGATCATCGAAGCGCAAATCTGGTGCGATAACCCGGCCAATCTGGCTGAAATGGTCGCCATCCTGTCGTCACGCGACTGGCTGAAGGTGCCGGCCACCGACATTCAAGACCGGCTGGCGGGCAATTTCACAATGGGCGACGGCCGGGTGTTCACCAACGCGCCGTTCAAGATGAAATTCTGGGCCAACCACGCCAGCTATCCGTATCGCAGCCATGATTTGTGGTTCCTCACCGAAAACCAGCGTTGGGGCAAACTGCCGGCGGCGCTGAACACCACCAAGGCCATTGCCGCCGTTAACCGCGAGGACATCTGGCGCCAGGCCGCAGTGCTCGCCCGGGTGCCGGCCGGTGCGGTTCCGAAATCCACGTCGCGCGGCATCGAAAAATTCTTCGATGGCAGGGTCTTCGATCCGGCCAAGCCGGCGGCCTATCTCGCCAGCCTGTCGATCCGGAAGGCCTGAGTCATGGCCAACGCCCAATTGAAACTGGTGCAGGTGCCGGTGGCGGAAGCACCCAAGGCCACGCCTCCGAAAACACCGGCGGCCATTCTTCCCCGCGCGGCCTGGCGCGACTGGGTCGATGCCCGTGCCGCCGCCATCCTGCCGCCGGTGGTCATGCTGATCGTGCTGCTCGCTGTCTGGCAGGCGCTGTGCAGCGCACCCGATGCGCGCTTCCCCAGCCCCGTCGACGTGTGGACCGAAAGCCATGACGTCATCATGCAGCCGTTGAAGGGTGTGTCCTTCACCATGGCCGACGGTTTCAGCGTTGGCGAAGGTGCCGATGTCGGCATCCTCGTTCATATCGCCACAAGCCTGCAGCGTGTCGCCATTGGCTACAGCCTTGCGGCCATCACCGGCATCGCGCTGGGCGTCCTTATCGGTTCCAGCGTCATCGCCTTTCGCGCGCTTGATCCGCTGTTCCAGGTGCTGCGCACAGTGCCGCCACTGGCCTGGTTGCCGCTCAGCCTTGCCGCCTTCCAGCAGGCCAATCCCGCCACCGTTTTCCTGATCTTCATCACTGCGATCTGGCCGATCATCCTCAACACCGCGGTTGGCGTGCAGACCATCCCCCAGGCTTATCGCAACGTCGCCAAGGTGCTGGCGCTGTCGAAACCGCAATATTTCTTCAAGGTGCTGCTGCCCGCAAGCGTGCCCTACATGTTCACGGGTTTGCGGATTGGTGTCGGCATGTCGTGGCTTGCCATCGTCGCGGCCGAAATGGTCCAGGGCGGCACCGGCGTCGGCTTCTTCATCTGGGACAGCTACAACTCGTCGCTGCTCACCGATACCATCGTCGCGCTGGTCTACATCGGCCTTGTCGGCTTCGCGCTCGATCGCCTCGTGGCCTTTGTCGGCCGCAAAATCTCGCGGGAGGGTTGAGCCATGAAGCACCGCAGCTATCTGGCGCTCGAAGGCATCGGCGTCACCTTTCCCACCAAGAACGGTCCGTTCACCGCGTTGCAGCACATCGACTTGAGCGTCGAACGCGGCGAATTCGTAGCGCTGATCGGCCATTCTGGTTGCGGCAAGTCGACATTGCTGAATGTCATCGCCGGTCTCACGCCCTCTAGCACCGGCGTCGTCTTCCTTGATGACAAAGTCGTCGATGCACCCGGCCCGGACCGCGCCGTGGTTTTCCAGGATCACAGCCTGCTGCCGTGGCTCAGCGTCGCCGAAAACGTCGCGCTGGCGGTAGACAAGGTGTTTTCCGGCACCAAATCACGCGCTGAGCGAAAAGACTGGGTCCTGCACAATCTGGAACTGGTCAACATGGCCCAGGCTGCCGCCAAACGGCCGGCTGAGCTTTCCGGCGGCATGAAGCAGCGCGTCGGCATCGCCCGCGCCATCGCCATGCAACCGCGGCTGCTGCTGATGGATGAGCCATTCGGCGCGCTCGATGCGCTGACCCGCGCCAATCTCCAGGACACGGTCATGGAAATCCAGGCCACGCTCAACAACACCGTCGTGATGATCACCCATGATGTTGATGAAGCGGTGCTGCTCGCCGATCGCGTCATCATGATGACCAATGGCCCGGCCGCAACCATCGGCGAGGACATGGCGGTTGATCTGCCGCGTCCACGCCGCCGGCTCGAACTGGCGGAAACGCCCGGCTATGTCGCCGCCCGCGCCGGGGTTTTGCGCTTTCTTTATGAACGCTTCAGCCACCCCGCCGATGTGGCGGCGTAAGATCCTTGGGGAGGGATTTCATTTCGGCCACAAGGGAGACGTAACGATGATCGTCAAATTAGCGGTAAGCGCGCTGTTGCTTGCGGGTGCGACCGCCGCACAAGCCGCCACCGAACCGGATTTCAAGCCGATCATTGACTTGCGCCTGCGTTATGAAGGCGTTGACCAGGGTGGCTTTGCCAAAAATGCCGACGCGCTAACGCTGCGCGCCCGCGCCGGTTTCGACCTGAAGATCGCACCGGCGACTCGGATTCTTGTCGAAGGCGAAGGCCTGCTCGGCATCAGCAACAACTACAACAGCACCACCAACGGCAAGCTGCTGTTCCCCGTGGTTGCCGATCCGCAGACCATAGAGCTCAACCGGCTGCAAATCCAGAACAAGTCGATTACCAACACCACCCTCACCGCCGGCCGCCAGCGCATCAACCTTGATGACCAGCGCTTTGTCGGCTCGGTCGCTTTCCGGCAGAATGAACAGACCTTCGATGCGGTGCGCGTTGAAACCAGCCCGGTGAAGAACCTGCGCTTCGACGTGACCTACGCCTGGTCGAACCGCACCATCTTTGGCCTTGATTCTCAGATCGCCCACATCAATGGCGACAATATCTTTGCGCAAGCCATCTATGCGTCTCCGATCGGTACGCTGACCGGCTTTGGCTATTGGATCGATCAGGACGCCCCGACCCGCCAGCAATTTTCCAGCGCCACCTATGGCGCACGCTTCATGGGCAAACAGCCGCTCGGCAAGGCCAGCAGCATCGGCTATATCCTCAGTTACGCGCATCAGCAGGATGCCTTTGAAAACCCGCGCGATTACAGCACCGACTATTACCTCGCCGAAGCGACGCTGAACCTTGGCGGTGCCGCCGTCGCTGGCGGTTATGAAGTGCTCGGCGCCAGCAGCGGCGCAGCCTTCACCTCGTTTCAGACGCCGCTGGCCACCCTTCATAAATTCCAGGGTTTTGCCGACAAGTTCCTGACGACCCCTGGCAACGGCATCCGCGACGCCTATGGCTCGGCGGGCTATGCTGCCAAAAATGTCGGCCCCTTCGACAGCATCGCCGCGATCGCGGTTTATCACGATTTTCATTCCGATCGCGCCAGCCAGCATTACGGCAGCGAAATCAACCTGCGCCTGACGGCAAAAATCGCGAAGTATCTGCTTGAACTCAGATATGCCGACTACAGCGCCGACAGTTTTGCCGTCGACACCAAAAAGCTTTGGCTGTCGGTCGATTATGTCTTTTGACCGGAGCACCAGCATGGCCCGAAGTGACCCGCAACCTAAATTGGTGGTGATCGGCAATGGCATGGCCGGCTGTTGCGCTGTCGAGGAAATCCTCAAGCGCCAGCCGGGCGATTACGCCATCACGGTTTTCGGCGCCGAACCACGCTTCAACTACAACCGCATCATGCTCTCCCCAGTCCTTGCCGGGGACAAGGCGTTCGACGACATCATCATCAACGACCAGGCTTGGTATGACGACAATGGCATAACGCTGCACAGCGGTGACGCGGTGGTGGCGATCGACCGCGCCGCGAAAACCGTCACCGCCGCTTCGGGGCGGGTGACGCCCTATGACCGGCTGCTCATCGCCACCGGCTCAACGCCCTTCGTCATCCCCGTACCCGGTGTCATGCTGCCCGGCGTTGTGACCTTCCGCGACATGGATGATGTCGAAAAGATGCTTGGTGTCGCGGCGAACGGCGGCCACGCCGTCGTCATCGGCGGCGGGCTGCTCGGCCTCGAAGCCGCACACGGGCTTTGCTTGCGCGGCATGACGGTCACTGTCGTCCACCTGATGCCGCACCTCATGGAGCGCCAGCTCGACGAGGCCGCCGGCTTCCTCCTCCAGCGCGAACTCGAATCGCGCGGCCAGACCATCCTCACCACCGCCCACACCGAAGCCATCATCGGCGAGGATCGTGTGACCGGGGTGAAACTGAAGGACGGCACCATCCTCCCCGCCGATATCGTCGTCATGGCCGTCGGCATCCGCCCCGACACGGCGCTGGCCAAGGCCGCCGGAATCGATACCGCCCGCGGCATCATCGTCGATGATCACATGGTCACCTCCGATCCCGCCATCCTCGCCGTCGGCGAATGCGTCGAACATCGCGGCGCCTGCTATGGCCTTGTCGCGCCGCTGTGGGACATGTGCCACGCGCTTGCCGATGGACTGACGGAAAACCCCAGGGGCTATGCCGGCTCGGTCACCTCCACCAAGTTGAAGGTTGCCGGCATCGACCTGTTCTCGGCCGGGGACTTTTCAGGTGGCGAGGGCACCGAGGACATCGTGCTTCGCGACGCCCATCGCGGTATCTACAAACGCCTGATCGTCGCCAACGATCGCCTTGTCGGTGCCGTGCTCTATGGCGACACCGCCGATGGCAACTGGTATTTCCAGCTGCTCAAGGACGGTGCCGACATCGCGCCGCTGCGCGACAACCTGATTTTCGGCCAGGCCTTTGC
>JAAFIT010000117.1 GCA_013298745.1 Sphingomonadales bacterium | reverse complement strand
CGGTGGCGGTGACCAGCGGCGCCACCCAGCGCGTCAAGCGCCTCCATATCGCTGGCGATCCGGCGCAACTGGCGCAGCGCGCTGAAGCCCATTTGCTGGCGGACCTGGCGGCATGAGCGCGATCATTATCGACGGCAAGGCGCGCGCCGCAGCGTTGCGCGCCGAAGTGGCCGCAGGCGTTGCCGATTTCGTGGTTGCCCACGGCCGGGCGCCGGGGCTGACCGTCGTCATCGTTGGCGATGATCCGGCCAGCGCGGTTTATGTGCGTTCCAAGGGCATCGCCACCGAAGCTGCTGGTATGGTGTCGGCGACGCATCGCCTGCCGGCGGAAACATCTCAGGCCGAACTGCTGGCGCTGGTGGCGGCGCTCAATGCTGATCCCGCTGTCGATGGCATCCTCGTCCAATTGCCGCTGCCACGCCATATCGATGCCGATACGGTGATCGCCGCCATCGATCCGGCCAAGGATGTCGATGGCTTTCACCCGGTCAACGCCGGGCGGTTGGCGACCGGGCTGCCGGCGCTGGTGCCGTGCACGCCTTCGGGCTGCCTGATGATGATCCGCGAGGCGCTCGGCGATCTGTCGGGCAAGGAGGCGCTGGTCATCGGTCGCTCCAACATCGTCGGCAAGCCGATGGCGGCACTTCTGACCGCGGCGAGCGCCACAGTGACGCTGGCGCATTCGCGCACCCGCGATCTCGCCGGCCATGTCGGCCGGGCGGAGATTGTCGTCGCGGCGGTCGGCGTCGTGCACCTCGTCAAGGGCGACTGGATTCGTCCCGGCGCCTGTGTCATCGATGTCGGCATGAACCGCGTCGCCCTTCCCGACGGCAAGACGAGGCTCACCGGCGACGTCGATTATGATGGCGCTCTGCCGCGCGCTGGCTGGATCACGCCGGTGCCCGGCGGCGTCGGGCCGATGACGATTGCCTGTTTGCTCGACAATACGCTGAAGGCTGCCAAGGCCCGCGCGGCATGAATTCGGAACTCATGGCGCTGTTCGTGTCGTCGTTCGTCACGCTGTTCGTGGTCATCGATCCGCCGGGCTGCGTGCCGATCTTTTCGTCGCTCACCTCGGGCACCAGCGCCGCGCATCGCCGCAGCATGGCGCTGCGATCCGTGCTGATTGCCAGTGGCGTGCTGGTGGCGTTTGCCTTGGGTGGTGAGGCGTTTCTCGGCGCGCTCGGCATCAGTCTGGCTGCCTTCAAGATCGCCGGCGGCGTGATGGTGTTCCTGATCGCCATCGACATGGTGTTCGAAAAGCGCACCCAGCGCCGCGAAAGCCGCGCCGAAGGCGTCAAGGCGGCGGCCCCTGATCTGGAGGCGGAGGACATTTCGGTGTTTCCGATGGCGATCCCGATGCTCGCCGGCCCGGGCTCGATTGCTTCGGTGATGCTGCTCTCGGCGCGCACCGACAGCCTTGCCGCCGAAGCCGCGGTGCTGGCGGCGCTGGTGGCCGTCATGGCGCTCACCCTCTTGTCGCTGCTGGCGGCGGCGCCGATCATGAAATTCATGGGCGCCAAATTCGAGGGCGCGTTGACGCGGCTGCTCGGCGTTGTGCTGGCGGCACTGGCGGCGCAATTCGTCGTTGATGGCATCAAGCAGAGCTTTTCGCTGTAATCCTTCACCCAATCGGAGCTGGCACCATGAAGACGGCAATCATCATCGGCGCATCGCGCGGGCTCGGCCTCGGGCTGGCGCAGGAGCTTGTGAAGCGCGGCTGGCAGGTCGTCGCCACCCAGCGCAGCCCGTCGGCCGAACTGGCGGCAGTCGCCGGCGTGACCGTGGAAAATGTTGATATCGATGATGTCGAAGCGGTGCAGGCGCTGGCGGCACGGCAAAAGGGGCCGTTCGATCTGGTGTTCGTCAACGCCGGCGTGACCGGGCCGAAGCACGGCAGCGCCGACAAGGTGACCGCCGATGAGCTGGCAGCGCTGATGATGACCAATGCGACGTCGCCAATTCGCACGGCGCGGGCGTTGCTGGGCACGGTCAAGCCCGGCGGCACCATCGCCTTCATGTCGTCGATCCTCGGCTCGGTGGCGCTGCGCCAGCACGCGATGGCGGAGCTTTACAGCGCCTCAAAGGCGGCACTCAACTCGCTGACGCGCGGCTTTGCCGCCGCCGAGGGCAAGGATTTCGCCGTGCTCAGCCTGCATCCGGGCTGGGTGAAGACCGACATGGGCGGCGATGGCGCCGATATCGATGTCGCCACCAGCGTCACCGGCCTCGCCAATGTCATTGAAGCCGAAACGGCGCCGGGGCACCGCTACCTCGATTACACCGGCAAGACGCTGCCCTGGTAATTAGCGGCCGTCGCGGCGCCCGAGCAGCCGCAGCCGCAGCGCGTTCAGCTTGATGAAGCCCGCTGCATCGCGCTGATCATAGGCGCCGGCGTCATCCTCGAAGGTGACGATGCCCGCCGAATAGAGCGAATTAGGCGACTTGCGGCCGACGACGCCGACATTGCCCTTGTAGAGCTTGAGCCGGACGGTGCCCGACACCTTGGCCTGGCTGTGGTCGATGGCGGCCTGCAACATCTCGCGCTCGGGGCTGAACCAGAAGCCGTTGTAGATGAGGTGGGCGTATTTGGGCGCCAGCTCGTCCTTCAGATGTGCCGCACCACGATCGAGGGTGATCTGTTCGATGCCGCGGTGCGCCAGATGTAGGATGGTGCCGCCCGGCGTTTCGTACATGCCGCGTGACTTCATGCCGACAAAGCGGTTCTCGACCAGATCGAGCCGGCCGATGCCGTGCAGCTTGCCGAGATCGTTGAGCTTGGCGAGCAGTGCAGCGGGCGAATAGGCGACGCCGTCGATGGCGACCGGATCACCCTTTTCGAAATCCATGGTGATGTACTGCGGCGTGTCGGGCGCGGTTTCGGGGTTGTCGGTGCGCGAATAGACGTAATCGGGCACTTCCTCCCATGGGTCTTCGAGCACCTTGCCTTCGCTGCTGGTGTGCAAAAGATTGGCGTCGGTGGAAAAGGGGCTTTCGCCGCGCTTGTCCTTCGCCACCGGAATCTGGTGCGCTTCGGCAAAGGCGATCAGCTGCTCGCGGCTGTTAAGATCCCATTCGCGCCACGGCGCGATGATGCGGATATCGGGCGCCAGCGCATAATATCCGAGCTCGAAGCGCACCTGGTCGTTGCCCTTGCCAGTGGCGCCATGGCTCACCGCATCGGCGCCGACCTTTTTGGCGATTTCGATCTGCTTCTTGGCGATCAGCGGCCGGGCGATCGAGGTGCCGAGCAGATAAAGGCCTTCGTAAAGCGCGTTGGCGCGCATCATCGGGAAGACATAATCCTTCACGAATTCCTCGCGCAGGTCCTCGATGAAGATGTGCTCGGGCTTGACGCCCATCATCACCGCCTTGGCGCGCGCCGGCTCCAGCTCCTCGCCCTGCCCCAGATCGGCGGTGAAGGTGACGACTTCGCAGCCATAGGTCTGCTGCAGCCATTTGAGGATCACCGAGGTGTCCAGCCCGCCCGAATAGGCGAGGACGACGCGATTGACTGGGGCAGCAGGCTTGGACACAGGCAGCAACCTTCTTGTTGGCTTGGCGCGGCTATAGCGGTGCAACCCGCGCATGGGAATGCGGGTTTTCCAGGCGTGTTGCCAAGGCCAAAGAGTCATCGAATATGAACGAGAATTCATAAAGTTGAAATATTTGAGGAACTTATCGGCGGCTGGTGCGTCCAAGCGGCAGGACATCATTTCAGGAACTCGCCATGCGCACTTTCATCCTTGCCGCCGTACTGCTTTCATCCACCGCCGCACCCGTGCTTGCTCAGCAAGGTTGCGAGGCCCATCGCAACAACCGCGTTATCGGCACTGTCGCGGGCGCCGGCATCGGCGGGGTGCTCGGCAATGTCATCGCCGGCAGCGGTGACAAGACCCTCGCCACCATCCTTGGCGCCGTTGGTGGCGGGGTTGTCGGCAACCAGGTCAGCCGCGGCAACGGAAATTGCGCCAGCGCCTATGGCTATTACGACAAAGCGGGCGTGTGGAACCCGAGCGACATCGCAGCGACAGCGCAGACCGGCTATTATGATCGCGACAGCAACTGGGTCGAAGGCGCGCCGCGCGGCTATTACGACAGTCAGAACCGCTGGGTGGTGGCGCAGAACAGCAGCGCCGCGATTGGCTATCGCGATGCCAATGGCCGCTGGATGGCGCCGGCCGCCACAGAGTTCGATTCGAGCAATCGCTACAGCGTCGGCATGGTCAACGGCTATTGGGCCAATGGCCGGTGGATCGCGGGTGACACCAGCGGCAGCTATGATCGCAATGGTCGCTGGCAACAGGGGCAGGCCAATGGACGGCGCGACGGCAATGGCAATTGGGTCGCCGATGCCCAGCCGGGCTATTACGATGCGCGTGGCCGCTGGAACGCGGGCACTGTGCGCGGCCGCTACGATGCCCGCGGCGTATTCATCGCCGAAAATGCCAATGGCATGGATATGGTCAATGGCTATTGGCAGAATGGCCGCTGGGTCGCCGGCCGCACCAGCGGCAGCTATGATCGCTACGGTCGCTGGCAGCCTGGGCAGGTCGATGGCCGCCGCGATGTCAACGGCAATTGGGTCGCCGATGCCCAGCCCGGCTATTACGACGCGCGCGGCCGCTGGAATCCCGGGACGGTGCGTGGCAGCTACGATACGCGTGGGAATTTCATTGCTGACAATGGCTTTGGCAACGGCGCCGGGAACGGCGGTCAGCGTGATATAAAATCGCGGTTCGTCCGGCTCGAAACCCGCATTGATAGCGGCGCCAGCTCGGGCGCGCTGACCCGCGACGAAGCGCGTCTTGCCGAGAATGAACTGGCATCGATCCGCCGCTATGATCAGTCGCTGCGCAACCGCAAGGGCGTCATCTCAACCCGCAATGAAGCGCGCGTGCAGACGCGGCTTGACCAGCTCAGCGAGCGTCTGCGCTCGGTTCGCGATAACAGCTGAACCTCTGGCTCTTTGCCCCGCTCCCGTCACCGGCAGCGGGGCATGGCGCTATTTCTGGCGCTCGATGAAGCCTCTGATGTCCTTGGACAATTTCGTAAGATCCTGATCACGGACGTACATCATGTGGCCGGCGTCGTAATAGTGGAACTCCACTCGTCCGTCCGGAAACCCCGGCCTGGTCAGAGACTGTTCGGCGCCGAAGAACGGCGTGGCGAAATCATAATAGCCCTGCGCGTTGAAGATCCTCATGCCGCTGTTCTCGCGGAGCGCCTTTGAAAGATAGGGCGCGACGTTGACATAGGTGGTGCCGTCGCGGCCATCGCCGAGCTTCCAGTCCCAGGGGCCGACACCGCCGATGGTGACATAGGAGCGATCGGTCTTGTAGCCGAGGCCGTCGCGCGCCCAGCTGTTGATCGCAGCGGTGTAGGACGCATCGATGCCGTAGAAGCTCGGGTCATTGTCGGGGGTTTCGCCGGCATTGTCGTAATCGATGCCGAGATAGCGGGCATCGAGGCGGCCGACGCTGGTGCCGCGTGTCCGCAGCAGTTCCTTGTAAAAGCGGCTGGGGCTGACGCGCAGATTGGCCTTTTCGAGATAATCCTCCGACAGGCCGGTGAAATAGGCCAGCTGCTTGCGCACCGCGGCGCGCTCCTCGGCGGGCAGCTGGTTGCCCTTCAACAGCGCGGTGATGTAGGGGCCACGCGCAAAGGCCCGCGCCTCGTCGAGGAAGGGTTCGAGTGCCGCCGGCTGCTGCGGCAACTGCTTGTGATAAGCGGCCACCGCCGCCATCGACGGCAGTGTGACGACATATTGCATCTCATTGCCTTCGGTTTCGGCTTCGGCGCCGAAATCGAGGATGGTCGAGATCAGGATGACGCCGTTGACCGCGACGTCATTGTATTGGCCCTCAAGCTGGTTGATCAGCGCCGCCGAGCGGGTGGTGCCATAGCTTTCGCCGCCGATGAACTTGGGCGAATTCCAGCGGCCATTCTCGTTGAGCCACAACCGGATGAACTCGCTGATCGACTTGGCGTCCTGCGTAACGCCATAGAAACTCTTGGGATCGGTCTTGCCGAGCGCGTGCGAAAAGCCGGTGCCGACCGGATCGATGAACACCAGATCGGTCACATCGAGCAGGCTGTCGGGGTTGTCGATGATCGGATAGGGCGGCGCGCCATCGTCCTTGGCATCGGGGATCTTCACCCGCTTGGGGCCAAAGGCACCCATGTGCAGCCACACCGATCCGGAGCCGGGGCCGCCGTTATAGAGGAAGGTGATGGGCCGGTTGGGGTCCTTCGGACCGTCCTTGATGTAGCTCGTTGAAAAGATCGCCGCGGTCGGCTTGCCGTCCTTGTCCTTCAAATAGGTCTCACCGGCGGTGGCGGTGTAGCTGATCGCCTTGCCGCCGAAAGTGCCCTTATGCTTGGTGACCGACCGGTTGGGTGCCGGAATCGCCTCATCGGCCTTTTCCGCTTTGGCTGGCGGCTTTTCAGCCTCCTGCGCGAAGGCGGGAGCGGTGCCGAGCAGCAGCAGGGCGGCGATCGTGAGGCGGAGTTTCATGGCGCCGGACATTAGCGGGGGTGGCTGCGGGAGCAAGGGGGCTTCCGTTGACTGGCATGCCGAATGGCGGTTCAAATCGCCGTCCCGCGATCCGAAGGTTCCGCATCATGGCCGACCATGCCACACCCAATCTGCCGTCGCGTGATTTCACTGCGACAGCAGGCTTTTATGCAGCGCTGGGCTTTGCCGAAAGCTGGCGCGATGCGGGCTGGATGATCCTCGAACGCGGCGGCCTGACGATCGAGTTCTTCCCTTATCCCGATCTCGATCCGGCAACGAGTTCGTTCGGCTGCTGTTTCCGCATGGATGACATCAACGGCTTCTTCGACGTCGTCCTGGCCGCCGGCATTCCGGAAACCACCACCGGCTGGCCGCGGGCGCATCGCCCCAAGCGCGAGCATTGGGGCGGGCTGGTCGGCGCGCTGATCGATCCCGACGGGTCCCTGATCCGCCTCATCCAGGAAGATGCATGAGATGGGGTCTGGGGCCGCCGGCGCCAGCCGCCGGAGGCTCTTATCTGTAAGGCGTCATATCCATCGCCGGATAACGCGCCGCTACCCCGGCGAGCGTTTCCGGTGTCCAGTAATCGCTCCCCGGCGGCGGGAAGCCGAACAGGTCGCGCTGGCGGACGCTCATTGCCGACAGGGCGGCGCCGAAACCGGGGCGCAGGGCATGGTCGGGCCAGGCCTGTTTGCCGGTCCAGGGGTCGCCGCGGCGCTTGAAGTCGGTCATGTAGATGAA
>JAAFIT010000115.1 GCA_013298745.1 Sphingomonadales bacterium | reverse complement strand
GGGGACGTTCGTCGGCGGCCTGCTGGCGCAAAGCGGCATGCTGGTGACGCGCAGCCCGTTTCTGGCGTTCTGGGCCGGGCTGGGCATTGCCGCGCTGATTGTCTGGGGCATTGGCCTTGCGGTGCAGACGCGGTGGCGCGGGCAATTGGAGGGCGGTCTCGACAATCTGCTCGGGCGGATCCCACTGATCGGCGGCTTTTACCGGCCGATGGCGCAGATGATCCGCATGATCGGCGGCGCGCCGGGGGGCGAGTTGCAGGGCATGACGGTGGTGTCGGTGCGCTTTGGCGACAATACCGAAGTGCTGGCGCTGCTGGCGACGCCCAAGTTGTTCGACATGGGCGAGGGGCCGCGCCATCTGGTGTTGCTGCCGACGGCGCCGGTGCCGGTGGGCGGAGCGCTGGTGTTCGTCGCGGTCGATCAGGTGCGTGCCGTGCCGGGGCTGGGCGTCGATGATCTGGCGAAATTCTATGTGTCGATGGGCACGGTGTCGCCGGCGGGGATGATGGTGCCATGAACATGACGGCGAAGATCTTTCTGGCGCTGATCGCCGGGCTGGCGGTCGGCGCGGTGCTGCCGGGCATCGGCGGTGCTGATGTGGCGCTGGCGATTGCCGAGCCGCTCGGCAATCTGTGGCTGCAGGCGTTGCAGATGACGATCATCCCGTTGATCGCCGGGTTGCTGTTCACCGGCATCGCCGAATCGGTGGGGATTGCCGGCGGCGGCAAGGTCGCGGCATCGGCGCTGCTGGCGTTTCTGGTGCTGTTGCTGGTCAGCGCCATCTGGTCGATCCTGTTCGTCCCAGCATTGTTGAACGTCTGGCCGGCGCCGATGCAGGCGGCGGCGGCGCTCACGGGCGTCGCGCCGGGCACGGCGGTGGCGGTGGGGCCGATCAACATCGGCGAATGGTTGTTGTCGCTGGTGCCGGCGAACATCTTCAAGGTGCTGACCGCCGGGGACATGCTGCCGGTGGTGGTGTTCGTCTCGGCGTTCGCGCTCGCCGCCGGGCGGTTGCCCAAGGACCAGCAGGCGGTGCTGATCGGCGTGTTCGAAGCGATCAAGAACGCCATGCTGGTGCTCGTCGGCTGGATCTTCGTCGTCGGGCCGATCGGCGTGTTCGCGTTGGCGCTGACGGTGGGGCTGAAGGCCGGCATCGGTGCCTTCGGGGTGCTGGCGCATTATGTGGCGGTGCTGGTCATCGCGCAGGTGTCGTTGATTTTGCTGGTTTATGTGCTGATGGCGCTGTTCGGGGGCGGGGTTGTCGCCTTTGCCCGGGCGGTGTTGCCGGCGCAGGCGGTGGCGGTGAGCACGCAATCGTCCATCGCCTCGCTGCCGGCGATTTACGAAGGCGCCGAAGCGCTGAACCTGCCCGAAAGCGTCAGCCGCGTTGTGCTGCCGCTCGCCGTGTCGATCTTCCGCATCACCTCCCCTTGCGCCAACATCGCGGTGGTTCTCTATGTCGGGCATCTCAACGGCATCGAGCCCGGCCCGCTGGCGCTCGCCGCCGGCGTGCTGGCCTCGCTGGCGGCGGCGGTCAGCACCGGCGGATTGCCCGGCTCGATCACCTTCCTCGCCGCCACGGTGCCGATCGCCAACGCCATGGGCATCCCGGTCGCCGCGCTGCCGCTGCTGCTGGCGGTGGAGCTGCTGCCCGATATCTTCCGCACGCTGGGCAATGTGACCGCCGATCTGGCGGTCACCGCCATCCTGTCGAAGCGGCTGAAACTTGAAAACGCCGCGCCAGCGGCCTAAGGCCCGCACCCTCTAGGAGAGTGCAATGGGTTACAAAGTCGTCGTCGTGGGCGCCACCGGCAATGTCGGGCGCGAAATGCTCAATATCCTGGCCGAGCGCCAGTTCCCGATCGCGGACATCGCCGCGGTCGCCTCCCCGCGTTCGACTGGTGACATCATCGATTTCGGCGATACCGGCCGCGAGCTGAAGGTGCAGAATATCGAGCATTTCGATTTCGCCGGCTGGGATATCGCGCTGTTCGCCGCCGGCTCCGGCCCTGCCAAAATCTATGCGCCGATCGCCGCCGCCGCCGGCTGCACCGTCATCGACAACAGCAGCCTGTTCCGCATGGACCCGGATGTGCCGTTGATCGTGCCCGAAGTGAACCCCGAAGCCATCGACGGCTATCTGAAGCGCAACATCATCGCCAACCCGAACTGCTCGACGGCGCAGATGGTCGTGGCGCTGAAGCCGCTGCACGATGCCGCCGGCATCAAGCGCGTCGTCGTCTCCACTTATCAGTCGGTCTCCGGCGCCGGCAAGGAAGGCATGGACGAGCTGTTCGAGCAATCGCGCGGCATCTTCGTCGGCGACAGCGCCGAAGCGAAGAAGTTCACCAAGCAGATCGCCTTCAACGTCATCCCGCACATCGACGTCTTCGTGGGCCCCGAAACCGATTATGACGGGTACACCAAGGAAGAGCTGAAGATGGCGCAGGAGACCAACAAGATCCTCGATCCCGATATCCTGGTCACCGCCACCTGCGTGCGCGTGCCGGTGTTCGTCGGCCATTCGGAAGCGATCAACATCGAGTTCGAACGCCCGATTTCGGTGAAGGAAGCCCAGGCCATCCTGCGTGAAGCCCCCGGCATCATGCTCTATGACAAGCGCGAGAACGGCGGCTACATCACCCCGCTCGAATGCGTCGGCGAATATGCGACTTACGTGAGCCGCGTCCGCAAGGACCCGACTGTCGAGAACGGCCTGGTGCTGTGGTGCGTGTCGGACAATCTGCGGAAAGGTGCAGCGCTCAACGCGGTGCAAATCGCCGAACTGCTCGGCCGCCGGCATTTGAAGAAGGCGGCCTGAACGGCCATCGCCGGGCCTGTGGCGCCAAAGCCACAGGTTTGACGCCGCACACGCAGAAAGTTACGCGCACGGCATATTTTCTGATTCCATAGCCCTTGAAATGCCGGTTGGGCGCCATATCTGGGAGTTTCGGTCGCAAGATGACCGATTTTTAATGTGGAGTTCTCATGTTCAAGTCCGTGCTTGCCGCTGCCGCCCTGATCGCGGCCGCTACTCCCGCTCTGGCGCAGGACGCGCCCAAGACCTTCAATGGCCCCTATGTCGGCGTGCAGGCCGGCTGGCAGCAGGATCGCCAGACGCTGAATGCCGGCACCACCAGCACCAGCAACAACACCTCGGGCTTCGCCTATGGTGCCCAGATCGGCTATGATTTCCGCCTTGGCGATGCCGCCGTTCTCGGCGTCGAAGTCGACATCACCGGGACCACCGGCTCGACCAGCTTCACCGGTTTCGACATCAACGCCGGCCGCACCATCTCGTCGACCCTGCGCGCTGGTTACCTGCTCGATCCGCAGGGCCTGCTCTATGTCCGCGGTGGCTATCGCAACGCCCGCTTCACGATCGACAACACCACCGGCAACGATGTGTCGAGCAACCGCGATGGCTGGACGATCGGCGCCGGTTACGAGCGCTACATCACGCCGAACATCTCGGGCCGTCTCGAATACAACTACACCGGCCTGGGCAATGACGCCCTGCCGAGCACCAACGTGTCGCGCTCGGTCGATTATCAGCGCCACGCCATCACCGCCGGCGTCAACTACCGCTTCTAAGGCGGGCTTGCTGCACAGGAGCGGCCTTTCGGGGGCGGGGTCATACCCGCCCCCGTTTCGCATCCGCGCGGCGCCGATCGCACCTGTTGGCAGGCAAACTGCTAAATAAATCAAGGCATTGCCATAATCTCACCGCACTTCATTCAGCCGACAGCCAGTTTTGCGGTCGCATAACCCCACCTCCGGCCATGCCGATCACCAACGGGCACCCCCGCCCGCACCGATCGACGGCAACGGCCGGCACAACGGTGGAGTTTTTATGTTCAAGTATGCTTTTGCGTTTGCAGCGATTGCCGCTGCATCACCCGTCCTCGCGCAGGACGCCCCCACGACATTCAATGGCCCCTATGTCGGTGTTCAGGGCGGCTGGCAGCAGGACCGCCAGACCCTCGATGTCACCAACAACGGCCTCACCACCTCGGCCAGCCAGAACAAGAGCGGCCTCGGCTATGGCGGCCAGATCGGCTATGATTTCCGCCTGTCCCCCCAGGTCGTCTTCGGTATCGAAGTCGATGCCACCGGCCGCACCGGCTCCAGCCAGCTCGGTGGCCCCAACGGCCTCGAGCTCAAGCAGGGCCGCACCCTCGCCGCCACCGGCCGCCTCGGCTATCTGGTGATGCCCGAAAGCCTGGTCTACGTCCGCGGCGGCTATGCCAACGGCCGCTTCACCCTGCGCGACGCCACCACCAACATCAGCGAAAACCGCGACGGCTGGCAGCTCGGGGTCGGCTATGAACAGATGGTCGCCCAGAATGTCTCGGCTCGCATCGAATATGCCTATTCGAAGTTCGGCAGCGACTCCCTGCCGGCGCTTGCCACTGATCTCGGCGTCAATGACGCGCGGGTGAAATACAGCCGCAACGCCGTGACCGCGGGGCTAAACTTCCGCTTCTGATGATCGACCGCCGGGGCGGGTGGATGCCTGCCCCGGTCGCGGATTCGGTTCGAAACACCCTCGTTCGGCTTGTGCCGTGCGGGGGTGTTTTTTGGTGTGGAGGCCTCCGGCGGCTGGGGCCATTGGCCCCAGACCCCAATTGTAGGCCCCCTCTCCCGCCTGCGGGAGAGGCGACACGCGCGCCAGCGCGGCGGGTGAGGGTGTTTGCGAGCGCGGAAACAAAAGAACACCCTCACCCGGGCCGGCTCCGCCGTCTCTCGCCTCTCCCGCAAGCGGGAGAGGGGCGTCAAAAAAGCTCACTATCGAGTCTTTTAGACTTCAAGGCCGGAAGCGGTGCGGCAACTTATGAGCTGACCGCCGACTGGCGGGCACAAATCAGCTTAGAGCTGAGCAATGGAGTAGATTCCGAGGAAATATGATTAAATTCACTATTATTATACAGGCTTCATTAAAAATCTGCATGATGAGGATGCCGATATAATCAAGTATCTAGCATGTCCCATTCGTCACCGAGCACCCAGCGAATAGCGGACAATTTGCCGCTGAGCATACCCCACTCGAAGTCGGTCCAAGGACCTAACTCATCGGGATATTGTTCTTCGGCAGATTTCATGGCGGAAATCATTCCGTTCCATATCTCCTCGACAATCATGCCTCGTCGATCTTCGGGTGTACTAGCCTCCCAGACCTCTCTCGAAACACGCTTCTCTTTGCCACTTTCGACGGCGGAAATGATTCCCCACTTGCGGCCATACCAAATCTGGGTGGTCAGCTTGTGCTCGGCTTCAAGCAGCTCCGACAGTGCTCGGGACTGTTGGCTATATTCACGATCGAAAGTGATTTCTTCGATCAGGTCGCCAGCAAACTCGTTCAAGAGCGCACCAAGATTAGTCGAGTAGCGCGATTGGTCGCCGTCAAAGATAGCCGCGAGGTCTGGGTGTGGTAGGCGCGTATCAGCGCCCTTCTGGCTAAAATCGTGGATGTTGTGAGTTACAAACGCGAGCACTTCATCGCCGTCGCGCTGTGCGAGTGCGTCAATGTATGTCTCAATGATGATGGCATCTCCGATGCCATTCATCTGTCGATGAAAAGGCGCTACCTTGGCTATGGCGCGGTCGGCAGCGCGAGCCTTAATGTTTTCGCTTACTGAGATCGGTTCGGTCGTGGTGAATAACTTGTCGATAAGGCCCACAGCTTCGTTCACGGCCTCTCCGCCGGTCGCGATGCGGTGGTCAATTTCGTTGAGTTGACCCAAAATCTCGCCTTGCCGCTCCTCGGGTCCAAACTGAATAATGGCGTCCTTAACGCGCTTGAACTGGCTAGACAGGCTAGCTCGACTGGACGCCATCACCCGGTCCCGGTTGCGAGCGAATTCGTCGAGGACTATTTGCGGCAAAATCAGTGCAACCTCATCCGCCTCGGTCATCGCGAACAGTGCATCGAGCAACGGCAAGTGGCGGGGGTCCTTAGTGAGGTCGAGCCAGACCGAGGTGTCGATCAAAAGTCTCAGTTTCATGATTACCCCCAGTGGTCGTGAACTCAGAAGCTATCGTCTCGTCAGGTCATGGATACATGGGCGTCCAGACGAACTTACGCGGGCCCATTGGAACATCGTATTCACGGTACGTTTCGGGCAAGGGAATTGCGGTAAGAAAGTCGGCAACCGGCTCCAATTCCGCCCTAAATTCGGGGTCTGGGGCCTAAGGCCCCAGCCGCCGGAGGCCCCTTAAACCTCGAACGCTCCTTCCGTCTTCGCGCGCAGTTCGTCGATCGACACGCCCGGCGCCAGTTCGATGAGTTTGAAGGGCTGGCCCTTTGCGGGACGGGCGAGGACGCAGAGGTCCGAGATCACCATGTCCACCACTTTGCGCCCGGTGAGCGGCAGGGTGCAGTGGGTTTTGAACTTGGCTTCGCCGGATTTGGAATTGTGTTCCATCAGCACGATGATGCGTTTGACGCCGGCGACGAGGTCCATGGCGCCGCCCATGCCTTTGACCATTTTGCCGGGGATCATCCAGTTGGCGAGATCGCCGTTTTCGGCGACTTCCATGGCGCCCAAAATGCTCAGATCGATATGGCCGCCGCGGATCATCGCGAAGCTTTCGGCGCTGCTGAAATAGCTGGAGCGGTGGAGTTCGGTGATCGTCTGTTTGCCGGCGTTGATGAGGTCGGCGTCGATTTCGTCTTCGAACGGGAACGGCCCCATGCCGAGCATGCCGTTTTCGGATTGCAGCGTGATGTCGATGCCCGGCGCGATATGGTTGGCGACCAGCGTCGGCATGCCGATGCCGAGGTTGACGTAGAAGCCATCCTGCAGTTCCCGGGCGGCGCGGGCCGCCTGCTCGTCACGGTTCCAGGCCATCAGGCGTTCTCCTCTTGGCGCTCCGCGCCGGGCTCCCGCTCGCGAACAGTCCGCTGTTCGATGCGCTTTTCATAATCACTGCCGACGATCATCCGCTGCACATAGATGCCCGGCGTGTGGATGTGATCGGGATCGAGATCGCCGGGGCCGACGAGTTCTTCGACTTCGGCGATCGTCACCTTGCCGGCGGTGGCCATCATCGGGTTGAAGTTGCGCGCCGTCTTTCGATAGACGAGGTTGCCATAGGGGTCGGCCTTCCAGGCTTTCACCAGCGCCACGTCCGCCACCAGCCCGGTTTCGAGGATATATTCCTCGTCACCGAACATCTTGCCTTCCTTGCCTTCCGCCACCAGCGTGCCGACGCCGGTCTTGGTGTAGAACCCCGGAATGCCCGCCCCGCCGGCGCGGATGCGTTCCGCGAG
>JAAFIT010000120.1 GCA_013298745.1 Sphingomonadales bacterium | reverse complement strand
TATCGAGGAAATCTGCACCAAGCTGCCGAGCCCGCGCCAGACATTGCTGTTCTCGGCGACCATGCCGCCGCCGATCAAGAAGCTGGCGGACAAGTTCATGGATTCGCCCCGCCTCATCGAGGTGGCGCGGCCGGCCTCGACCAACACCTCGATCACCCAATATGTCGTCGAGACGTCAGCGCGCGGCAAGCGCGAGGTGTTGCGCGGCCTGTTGCGCGACCCCGAAGTGCGCAACGCGATCATTTTCTGCAACCGCAAGCGCGACATCAAGGAACTCGTCGACAGCCTCAAGCGCGGCGGCTTCGCAGTGAGCCAGATCCATGGCGACATGGACCAGTCCGACCGGATCAAGGAACTTGATCGTTTCAAGTCGGGCGATATCAACATCATCGTCGCGTCCGACGTCGCGGCGCGCGGCCTCGACATCCCCGGCGTCAGCCATGTCGTCAATTATGACGTGCCGCACCACGCCGAAGATTATGTCCACCGCATCGGCCGCACCGGTCGTGCCGGCCGGACCGGCATCGCCTACACGCTCGCCACCGAAGCGGATGGCGAGAATCTGGCGGAAGTCGAAAAGCTCATCCACCAGAAGATCGCGCGTTATGGCGGCACTGACGCACCGCCGCCGGAACCGGTCGCTGTCGTCGAACCCGTTGCCGTCGTCGTGACCGAAGCAAGCGCGGAGGTTGCTCCAGGCCCCAAGCGTCGCCGTCGCGGTGGGCGTGGCCGCAAGCGCGACGACGCGACCGCCGTTGCAGCACCCGTCGTCGCCCCTGCCCCGCGCAGCGAAGCCCCGCGCGCAGCGCCGGTGGCGCGGGCAGAAACACGCCCCGAACCGCGTGCCGCCCGGCCGATACCCGATCCGATCCGCAGCTATCGCGGCAGCCGCGATGCACCGCGCCGCGACGATCGCCGCAACAATGATGACGGTGACAGCGTGGTCGGTTTCGGCCCCGAGGGGATTCCGGACTTTCTCACCCGCAAGGCAACGCTTACGGCCTAACGGCGTTCAGCGCGGCGTCGCTGGCCGCCGTCTCGGCTCGGGCGCGATCGACATCATAGCCGATCCGCGCCGGCGAACCGATCACCATGCTGACCGGGCGACGCGGACTGGCCGGTGCCGACTGCGCCGCGCGGCCGAGCCGAAAGGCAAATGTCGGCCGCTTTGTCACATCCTCTAGCAGCTTGTCGGCGGCCTGCGCAAACTTCGGCGCGCGACCAAGCTGGCGTTCGCGATCGATCATTTCGGGCAGCTGGTTGAGCGGTTGCGCGACCAGCCCCAGCGCCGTCGCCTGCAGATGCAAGCGCTGCCACGCCATGCCGGCAAGCAGTGCACCGCGCCGGTCCCAGGGGTCGGCAACCGTAATCAGTCCAAAGGCCGAAGCCGTCGGCAAGGCTGTCTCGATAGTGCTGGCCAGCCAATAGCGTCCGGAGTCGGCAGCGGACTGCGCCGGCAACATGGCGCCAGCAAAAGCCAATGTCGGTGAAACGCCCGATGTTGCGATGCCCACCCCGTCCATGAAGCGATCCTGGTCGCGGCGGCTGTGGCGAAACCAGGCATGGCCATCGGCGGACATCTCCGCATCATCGACGATCGCCGCCGTGGCGTCGCGCGTCAGCCCCGCAAAGCGCAGGCCGCGCGGCGAATTGGCTGCAAATGTTGAAATGGCAAGCCCTGCCGCCAACGGAAACGCCATCACCCGCGCCAGCACATCAGCCGCCAGTGGGGCGCCAGTCCAGGTACCGCGATGGGTGTGCCGCTGTCCGATCGCCGAGAGGAGTGGATGCGGCGGTGCCAAGGCACCCTCGGGCCCCAACTCGATCCGCGCCACATGCAGCGGATTGGCCGCATCGGGCAGCACGCTGGCAACGGCAGCGCGACCGATGCGGCTCGCCGCCAGCGCCATGTTGTGGATGGCGGCACCCAGCCCGACCTTGATAACGTTCCTCGCGCCAATCGACCCAGGCTGCGTTACCGGGCCGATCGAATAGCAACACCAGCCCTTGATCAACCGCGCGGATCAGGCCGGCGCTGGTTCCCAGAACAACCGTACCGCCAAGACCCTTGAGCAGCGCGCGGCGGCCGATCACTCCGCCGGGACCGAGGCGCGCCACTGCGCGCGGATGACGTCCGCAGTGTCGCCGCTGATCGCGCCGGGCGGTCCGGCCACCGCCAGCCAGCGCGTCCGCCAGTCCCGCGCCCGAACGAGATCACGGCCGATCCCAACCCATTCGTGAAAGGCAACCCACAAGGGATTGAAGGTGGCGAGGTTCTTGATGATGCCATAGCGCGCCGGCTCATCGTCACGCTCGGCCTCGAAGGTGCCGAACATCCGGTCCCAGACGATGAAGACGCCGGCATAATTGCGATCAAGGTAACGCGCATTGGTACCGTGGTGGACGCGGTGGTGCGACGGGGTGTTGAGCCAGAGTTCGAGGCCCCAGGGCAGGCGCCGCACGACCTCGGTGTGAATGAAAAACTGATAGACGAGGTTCAATCCGGCGCAGAACAGGATCAGCTTGGGATCGAACCCGGCAAGGAACAGCGGCAGCCGAAAGATGAAGGACAGCGAGAACTGCCCGGTCCAGGTCTGTCGCAGCGCCGTCGACAAATTGTAGTGCTGCGAGCTGTGATGAATGACATGGCTCGCCCAGAACCAGCGAACACGGTGGGCGGTGCGATGAAACCAGTAATAGAAGAAATCATCGGCGACGAAGCACAGGACGAGGCTCCACCATGTCACCGGAATGTCGAACAGCCGGAAGTGGTGGACCCAGACGCCAAGGCCAACGACGGCGGCGCCGAAGATCACCGCGGCAAAGGTGTTGCCAAAGCCCATCACCAGCGACGTGGCCGTGTCGCGCCAATCATAATCGCCGCGCGCACCGGATTTGATCGCGAACATCTCGATGATGATCGAGATGATGAACGCCGGAATGGCGAGCTGAACCGGATCGGGAAGGTTCACAGCCGGCTGGCCCAGGCCGGTGCCGCGGTGCCCAGATCGATCTCGGCGGGCGGAAACATCGGCTCGGGCAACGTCAGCCGCAACCGACCGGCAGCAACTTCCGCCTCGGCCCCATTGACCATGCGGACAACCCAGCGATCACCGAAAGCCCGGACCAGCGCAACCTTGCCATCATGTCCGCAGACCAGCGCGCCGCCGCCGTCGCGGCTGACCGCAGCATCGGCAGCCCGAAACCCCGGCAGCGCATCGCTGGCGATCTGGCGCGCTTCGGCGGCGTCGGCAAGGCGCGGCGTCCTGGCAAAACCCAGCGCGCGCGCCAAAAGCACGAGCGTGATGATGCCGAACAGCGACGTCCATACCATGGTCGGTCAGGCCCCGGCGGCGAGGCGGCGCAGCATCGGCAGCATGCCGGAGACATTATAGCCGCCGCCCGCTGCGGCCGCGACAATCGCATCGGGATCGCCGCCACGACTGGCCTCGGCGAGCGCCCACAGGTTGGTCGAGCGCGTGCCCGAGCGACAATAGGCGAGGACAGGCCCGCCTTCGGCAAGAGCCGCCGCCATGGCGGTCACATGGCTGGTGTCGATGCCACTGGCGTCGACGGGGATATGGGTGAAGCGCAAACCCGCAGCCTCAGCAGCAGCAGCCATCGCGGCCGCGCTTGGCTGGCCGGCATCTTCATCATCGGGACGATTGCAGATGATCGCGGCAAAGCCCTGATCGCGCGCTGCGGCGCAATCCTCGAGGCTGATCTGCGGCGAAACCGAAATGGCGGGGGTAAGGCGAGTGAACATGGACGCCATCCTAGCCGCACCGCCGGCCGATTGCCACTGCCAGCGCCATGGCGCTTGCGTCGCAGCCCCGAACCCGCCTTAACTGCCTTGCATGCCTCCCAAATCACTTTGCCGCGCAGCCCAATGCTCGCTTCGCGTGCGTCCGTTCGGTCATGGCGTTGGCTCGTTATGCGGTGGTGTGGCGTTGGTCGTCGCCAACAAGGGGCCTCTGCGCCCCGGCAGCGACAATCGCTTCCAATGACAATAGTCACAGCCGACACAAGCTCCGACGACCTGTTCGGCCAGCCACGCGGTCTGGCATGGCTGGCCGGCACCCAATTCTGGGAATCCTTCTCGCTTTACGGCATGCAGGCGTTGCTGACGCTGTACATGGTCGGCCAGTTGCTGCTGCCCGGCCACGCCGAAAACGTCCTCGGTCTCGCCGCCACGCGCAGCGCCATCGAAAGCGTCACCGGGCCGCTGTCCACCCAGGCCTTTGCCGTGCAGCTTTTCGGCCTCTGGGCCGGGCTGGTGCGATTCACCCCGGTGTTCGGCGGCCTGATCGGCGATCGTCTTCTGGGCCGCCGCCGCTCGATCATGATCGGCTGCTTGCTGATGACAGCCGGGCATTTTTGCATGGCGTTCGATGCCAGCTTCTTGCTGGCGCTGCTGCTGCTGATGCTCGGCACCGGCTTTGCCAACGCCAATCTGTTTTCGCAGCTCGGTAGCCTGTATGGCCCCAACGACCGGCGCCGCGATGATGGACTGCAACTCTACTATTTCGCGCTCAATTGCGGCGCCTTTGCCGCGCCGATCATCTGCGGCTGGATGGGGCAGGAATTCGGTTGGCACATGGCCTTTGGGCTGGCCGGGTTCGGGATGCTGGCCGGGCTGTTCGTCTATTGGCGCGGTGGCCGGCATCTGCCGCCCGATCCACCGCGCATCACGTCGGCTGCACGCGCGCCGCTGACGACGAATGAATGGCGGGCAGTCCGCGTGCTGTTGCTGCTGATGCTGGTGCAGGCCGCCTTCTGGATCGCGCAATCGCAGGTGTGGAACGTCTATAATCTCTGGGTGCGCGACCATGTCGAAATGGCGGTCGGCGGCTGGCAGGTGCCGATCCCCTGGCTGCAGGCGCTCGATGCCATCGCGCCGGGGTTGCTGCTGCCGGTCACCCTCGGGTTGTGGCGCTGGCAGGCGCGGCGCGGCGCCGAACCCGATGCGATCACCAAAATGGCGATCGGCTGTCTAATCTTTGGCAGCGGCATGGTCTGGCTGGCGGCTGCGGACAGCGTTTTTGGCGATGCGCGGGTGCCGCTGCTCTGGGCGGTCGGCTTTCACATGCTGTCGAACTGGGGCTGGGTGTTCTTCACGCCGATCGCCGTCGGCCTCTATGGCCGCGCCGCACCGAAATCCTTGAACGCCATGATGATCGGCATCAATTCGATGGCGGTGTTCGTCGGATCGACAATCAGCGGCCGGATCGGCGGGCTGTACGAAGTCTGGACTCCGGGGCAATTCTGGCTGCTCCACGCCGGCATCATCGCCGGCGGCGCATTGCTGCTGCTGGCGATGCGGCCAGCAGTGCGCCGGGTGCTCAGGGAAGCGGAATGAATTCGGTTTCGCCGGGGACCTGCGGGAAACGGCCGGCCTTCCAGTCGGCCTTGGCTGCTTCGATGCGTTCGGGCGCGTGGCTGACGAAATTCCATTCGATATGGCGGGGCTCCGGGAATGGTGCACCGCCGAGAATCATGGCGTGGAGTGGTGTTTCGGCGACCAATGCCGCGTCACCCGCCGCCAGCACCGCCAGCGTGCCGATCTCCAGCGCGACGCCCTCGATCATGCCGCTACCGCTGACCGGATAAACGCCGCGTTCGCCCCATGGCGCGGGCAGATCGAGCCGTGCGCCCGCTTCGAGCCGAACCTCGGCATAGATGATCGGATGCGGGAACTGCACTGGCGAAGTGACGCCGAACATGGTGCCGGCGATCACCGTCGCGCGGCCACCCGGCAGATCGACCACCGGCAGCGTGTCGGCCGGGTGATGCACGAAGGCCGGCGCCGCTTCGGCATGCTCCACCGGCAATGCGACCCATGACTGGATGCCGTGCATGTGATGGCCGGCGGCGCGCAAGGCCGGCGGCGTGCGTTCCGAATGGACGATGCCGCGCCCCGCCGTCATCCAATTGACGGCGCCCGGCGCGATATCGATGACCGTGCCGAGGCTGTCACGATGGCCGAGCCCGCCAGCGAACAGATAGGTGACCGTCGCCAGCCCGATATGCGGGTGCGGTCGCACATCGATGCCCTGCCCTGGCGCGAAATCCGCCGGGCCCATTTCATCGAAGAACACGAACGGGCCAAGGCTGCGCCGCTGCGGGGCCGGCAACACTCGCGCCACCGAAAACCCGCCAAGATCGCGGGTGCGGCCGGCAATGGACTGGATGATCGGCATGGCAATGGCTCCGACACGGGAGTTGGTGCGTTGAACGGAGACATACACCGGAGCACGCCATGACCAAAATTCACTATGTCATCGTCAAGCATGACGGCGGCTGGACCTACAAGCTCGGCGATGTCTTTGCCGAGACCTTCGCCACCCATGCCGAAGCGATTGCGGCGGCGCAGCGTGTCGCAGCGCGCCAGCAGCGCGCCGGTGAAGCGGCCGATATCCGCTGGGAAGACATTGGCGGCACCTGGCACGACGAGCGCGTCGATGGCAGTGACCGCCCGATCGTGGATGTGATCGACCGCCAGGCCTAGCCCGGCAACGTCGCGGCACCGGCATCGGCAAGACGCAACAGGTCCGCCCGCGGGCTGCCGGCTCGCGCGCGGATCGCGATGCTGTGGAGGGTGCCAGCAATCAGCATCGCTGTCGCTGCAACATCAAAGTCAGGCGGTAACTGACCATTGGCAACGCCCTGCGCCAGCCGTGCGGCGATGACGCCGTCTAGGATCGCGAGCACCGCCGCCAAGCCGTCACGCATAACCGGCGTCGTCATGGCTTCGGCTGCTGCTGTGCAGACGGCGAGGCAGCCGCGCGGACCAGACTCACCCGCACTGTAGAATTCGACTCCAGCTTGAAGCAGTGCGGCGATGGCTGCATGCACATCGGGCACCGCAGCCAGCAGGCCGCCGAGTTGCGCCCCGGCATCGCGGCCATAGCGATCAAGGGCCACCAGATACATCGCCTGCTTGTCGCCAAAGGCGCCATACAGGCTCGGCCGGTTCATCGCCGTCGCCGACACCAGATCATCGAGTGAGGTCGCCGCAAACCCCTGATCCCAGAAGACGCGGGTCAGCGCCGCGATTGCGGCGTCTCGGTCGTAGGCTGGTGGGCGACCGCGGCGCGGCGAAGGGTTCATAAATTTGTATCGTTTCGCATAAAATTATTGACGCTGCCTATTTTATACACAACAGTACAAAAATCAGCAACAGAGCCATGTGGAGCCTTGAGATGATTCTGTACTTCGCCC
>JAAFIT010000114.1:4681-7302 GCA_013298745.1 Sphingomonadales bacterium | reverse complement strand
GTCGAGCGTCATGCCGATGGCGACGAAGAACAGCCCGAGCAGCAGCCCGCGGAACGGCTCGATATCGGCCTCCAGCGCGTGTCGATACGGCGATTCGGCGAGCATGACGCCGGCGACAAAGGCGCCAAGCGCCATCGACAGGCCCAGCGATGCCATCAACAGCGCGCTGCCGAGCACCGACAGCAGCGCGGCGGCGACAAAGGCTTCGCGGGCACCCAGTTGCCCGATGATGCGGAACACCGGCGGCAGCAGATAACGCCCGACGAGAACAAGGAAGCCCAGCGCCGCCACCGTCATCAACGCCATCTGCCAGCCGGGCAGGGCATCGGGATCGGGCACGCGCGACAGGGCAGCGACGATGGTCAGCAACGGCACGATGGCAAGGTCCTGGAACAGCAGCATCGAAAAGCTGCGCTCGCCGAACGCCGTTCCGGCGATCTTGCGTTCGTTGAGCAACTGCATGACCAGCGCCGTCGATGACAGGCCGAGCGGCAGGCCGACGACGAGCGCCGCCTGCCAGGTGAGGTTCGTCGCCACCATCACCAGCCCGGTCAGCGCCAGGCCGCACAGGATGACCTGCGCTGCCCCAAGCCCGAAGATGTCGCGTCTGAGCGCCCAGAGGCGCGAGGGTTGCAGCTCCAGCCCGATGACGAAGAGCAGCAGCACGATGCCGAATTCGGCGAATTTGAGGACCTGCTCGGGCTCGCTGACGAGCCCGAGCAATGACGGCCCGATCAGGATGCCGGCGGCGAGATAGCCGAGCACGGCGCCGAGCTTGAAGCGCACGAACAGCGGCACCAGCACCACCGAGGCGCCGAGATAGACGACGGCTTCGGGCAGGAAGGCGGGGATTTCGGCGGCGGCCAAAATCAGGCCGCGCGGGCCAGCGCGGCCGCGTCGGCGGCGGCGATCGCCGCGTCAAAGGCGAGCAGGATCGAAGGATGGCGGGCGCGGTGTGGCCGCGCCGGGGTAAAGACGTCGAAGCCGGGCCAGACGGGTGGCGCTTCGCTGCGCCCCGCCAGCCAATCGGCGAGTTCGGCGCGGGCGGCGGCGAGGCTGTCGCGGTCCTGCCCGATGATCTCGGCACCAACCAAGGTCGCCGCGGCCTGGCCCAGCGCACAGGCGCGGACCTCCGTCCCGTGCCGGGCAATGCGGCCATCGGCATCGAGATCGATATCGGCGGTCACCTTGCTGCCGCACACCGGCGAAACCTTGGTGGCGCTGCCCTGCGGTGCATCCAGACGCTGTGCGTCCGCCGTCGCGGCGGCGAGGCGCAGGATACGGGTATTGTAGAGCGTTTCCGACATTGCCCAAGGTATAGGCGAGGCAGCGCGCGCTGGCGAGGGGCGGTTAGGGCATCGTCCCGAACAGGTCATCGCGATACGCCGGCTTGACCAGCGGCTTGACGCCCTCGGGCCAGGGCAGGGTGATCAGATACGCGCCTTCGGCATAGGAACCGGCGGTGTAGGGACCGAGCAGCACGCGCAACTGCGTCGCACGGGTGGCAAGCCCGGCCCAGGGCACGATTGGCTGGTCGGCGAGCTTGGGGCAATTGTTGACTGCGTTGCCGCCGCGCGCCTTTTGCTCGGTGGCGAGCGCCGCGCAATAGGCCGGCTCGATTAACGTCCGCGCCTTGGCCCAATCGGTGAACAGCGCCGAAAACGGCACGGCCTTTTGCGCCGTCTTGTCCCAGATTTTCGCCGTATAGCCGGTGTTGCCATGCGCGCCTCCCGTGAAGGCATAGTTTTCACCGGCCAACGCCAGCAGATGCGGAGTGTCGGCGGCAAGGCTCCAGTCGCTGATGCTTTCGTAGCGGCGGAAGGGGAAACCGTCCTTCTTGGCGCTTGCCGCATCATTGGCGGCTTCGGCCTTGGCGGTTGCAGCCGCCTTCAGGGCATCACTGCGCAAAGCCGCCAGCAGGGCGGGTTGCTTTGCCGCTTCGGGCACCATCCGCCAGCGCCAACTGATTGCGGGCGTGGATTCGTTGATCAGCAGATCGGAGGCTGGGATGACGCGCGGCGCAGCGAGCGCCGGGGCGGCGAGAAGCGCACTGATTGCCAGAAACCGGATCATGCTCTCTTTTACCTCTGGATTGCTCGGCAGTTCATGCACCTATCCGGATGGGAAATCGATAAGTGGATAGCCTCAGCCGCGCCGCCATGTCGTGCCGCCGGGGCCGTCTTCAAGGATGATGCCAGCTGCGGCAAGTTCGTCGCGGATACGGTCGGATTCAGCCCAATTCCGGGCTGCGCGCGCCGCGGTGCGAGCAGCTATTGCGGCATCTACATCATCGGACGGTTGTGCACCTTTGAACCAAGTGTCTGTTGTTTCGTTCAAAAAGCCGAGCATTTTTGCAGCGGTTATGGCTCGAAAAGTGGCATCGTTGAGAGCTTCGGTGTCGTCAGAAGCTCCCGGCCAATTCACTGCAGACGACAGCACTCTAGAAATTCGTGTGATCGCTAGAGGCGTGTTGAGATCGTCTCCAAGCGCTTCGATAACGTCGGCTCTTGGGTCGGTTCCATGGCGATGTTGAGCTTCAATTGGCCATGTCAGCAGTTCGCCCAATGTTCGGTACCAACGGTCTAAAGTAGCCTTTGATTGCTTCAGAAGCGCCTCAGTCC
>JAAFIT010000114.1:0-4671 GCA_013298745.1 Sphingomonadales bacterium | reverse complement strand
GCAGCACGTCGCCGTGCCAGCCCTGCGCCTGCAACTCCGGGATGGTCTGGATGTTGCCCAGCGACTTCGACATCTTCTCGGCCGTCCCCATGTTGAGGAAGCCGTTGTGCATCCAGATCTGCGCCAGCGGCGCGCCGTCATGGGCGCAGGTCGATTGCGCCAGTTCGTTCTCGTGGTGCGGAAATTGCAGGTCCTGCCCGCCGCCGTGAATGTCGATGGTGGTGCCGAGGCTTTCCGCGATCATCGCCGAGCATTCGATATGCCAGCCCGGCCGGCCGCGGCCCCAGGGCGAGTCCCACCCCGGCTGGTCGTCGGTCGAAGGCTTCCACAGCACGAAATCGGCCGGGGATTTCTTGTAGGGCGCGACTTCGACGCGCGCGCCGGCGATCATCTCGTCGAGGGGACGCCGCGACAGCCGGCCATAATTCTGGAAGCTCGGGACATCGAACAGCACATGGCCTTGCGCCGCATAGGCATGGCGTTTGGCGATGAGGGTTTCCATCATCGCGATCATCGCCGGAATGCTCGTCGTCGCGTGCGGGGCGATATCGGGCGGCTCGACACCAAGCGCGCCCATGTCGGCCAGATACCAGTCCTCGGTGCGCCGCGTGATCTCGCCGATCGGCACACCGGTGGCGGCGCTTTCGGCGATGATGCGATCATCGATATCGGTGATGTTGCGGGCGTAAACCACGTGATCCGCGCCATATTCGTGGCGCAGAAGCCGCCGCAGCACGTCGAACACCACCGCCGGCCGGGCGTTGCCGATATGGGCGCGGCTGTAAACCGTGGGGCCGCAGACATACATCGTCACCCGGTCGGGGTTGATCGGGTGAAGTTCGTCCTTCTGGCGCGTCAGCGTGTTGTAAAGCCGGATGGTCATCAGATCGCCGTCGAAGGCGCTTTCTTTTCCTGTTCGTCGAGCAGCTTGTCGAGCGCACTGCGCTCCTGGCGATCATAGCCGTCACCCTGCGCCGGCGGGATGCCGAAGCCGTTGTGCGGATCGACATTCTCGGCACTGTCTGGCGAGACGCGCCGATGCTCCTCGACGAAATCGACAAGCCCCTTGGAAATCATTGCCAGTGTCGGGGCGGTGCGCGCGCTGCGAATCCAGTCGGGCGAGGGCTCGCCGGGGTCGATGGTATCGAAGGTCAGATTGACGAGCAGGAACAGCAGGGCGGCACCCAGCACCCCCTTGGCAGCGCCGAAGCCCAGCCCCAGCAGCCGATCGATCGGGCCGATGATCGACGCCTTGGTGCCGGCGCTCAACTTGCCGCCGATGACACGGACAAGGATGAAGGCGACAAGGAAGATCGCCACCAGCGCCAGGATGGCGCCGCCCGATTCCGTGCCGGTGAAGCTGGCGGCGATGGCCTTGACCGGTGTGTAGAAGAACCGCACCGCGACGATCCCGGCCACCCAGGCGAGCAGCGAGACGACCTCGCCGACAAAGCCGCGCGCCAGCCCGGCGAGCGCCGCGAGGACGACGATCAGGCTGACGACGATATCAAAGGCGGTGAGGGCGTTCATATCCCAGCGCTCTAGCCGAGAATGGCGTCAGGCTCAAAGCCTTCTACGCGTTCAATCGAGGTCGGGCGCCAACCGGTCAACCAATGCCGCCAGTGTCGGCAACGCCTCGACGCGCAGCGCGCCGCTGGCGGTGCCCTTGGGGGCGAACGCCGAAGCAAAGCCCAGCTTGGCAGCCTCCTTCAGCCGCAAGGTGGCAAGGCCGGCGGGGCGCAACTCGCCCGACAGCGCGACTTCGCCAAAGGCCACGCAATCGGCGGGCAGGGGGCGGTCGGTCAGTGCCGAAATCAGCGCCGCGGCAACGGCCAAGTCCGCCGCCGGGTCCTGCACCTTCAGCCCGCCGGCGACGTTCAGATAGACCTCATGGGTGCCGAACCCCAGCCCGCACCTTCACCACCAGCGCCTGGATTTCGCAGAGCACCGGGCGGGTGCCCTCCATCGCCGGGAACACCACGGCGCCGGTGACGGCGGCTTCGCGGTCGGTGAGGAACAGCGAGGAGGGGTTGGTCACCTCCTCCAGCCCTTCGGCGCCCATGGCGAACACGCCGATTTCATCGGTGCCGCCAAAGCGGTTCTTTACCGGGCGCAGGATGCGATACTGGTGGCTGCGCTCGCCTTCGAAATAAAGGACGGTATCGACCATGTGTTCGAGGACGCGCGGCCCCGCCAACTGGCCGTCCTTGGTGACATGGCCGACAAGGATCAGCGCGCATCCGCTGGTCTTGGCATAGCGGATCAGCTCCTGCGCACTCGCCCGCACCTGAGAAACCGTGCCCGGCGCGCCCTCGAGCGTGTCCGAATGCATCGTCTGGATCGAATCGATGACGAGCAGAGCCGGGGGTTTGCCGGCGGACAGCGTCGTCAGAATGTCGCGAACGCTGGTTTCGCTGGCGAGCTGCACGTCGGCTTTCGCCAGCCCGAGCCGCCGGGCGCGCAGTCGCACCTGATCAGCGGCCTCTTCCCCCGACACATAGGCGACGGCATGGCCGCTGCGCGCCATCCGGCCAGCGGCCTGCAGCAGCAATGTCGACTTGCCGATGCCGGGATCGCCGCCGATCAGGATGACGCTGCCGGGCACCAGACCACCCGGATTGGTGCCGCCAACACTGCCGCCAAGCGCCCGATCAAGCTCACCGATGCCGGTCGACAGACGCTCGGGCAGCGCCACATCGTCGGCGAGCGATGCCATGGCGAACTTGCGCCCGCCGCCCGCCAGCGAGTGTTTGGCGGCAAAGGGGGTCGCGGCGGGTGCCGCTTCGGCCTGAATGGTGTTCCACGCCTGACAATCGCCGCACTGGCCCTGCCAGCGGCTGCTCACCGCGCCACAGGCCTGGCAGACATAGCGGGTGGCGGGGCGGGCCATGAGCGCCTTTCAAGTGGAACGAAGCACGAACATTAGCGGTGGTTCGGCGCCTGCGCAATCATTCCTTGCCGGGCAGCAACAACTGGCTGCCTTCCCGGCGCACCGCGGCACTGATCGCATCGGCGGCGAAGCCGAGCACGCCGGGCAGCATGAAGCTGGCGCGCACCACATTATCGCCGATATCGAGAGTCACCGACAGCCGCTGGCCCATCGCCAACAGGGTGACAAGCATCCTGTCGGCGGCCGGCCAAGTGGTTTGCAGGTCGGCAATGCCGCCGGGAATGTGGCGCCCAAGACTGCCGATGTTGCTTTGCAGCCGCGCCTTCGCCGCCTCGCGGCCGAGATTGTGCGGGATATCGACGATTGTGGGGGTGGCCATGGCGGCAATATGGGGCCGGCAGCGCATGACAGCAACCGCTCCGCGCCGCTTGACCGGTCATGTTGCCGCGTCCGATAAGCGGCTGGAACAGCAAAGGAACAGCGATGCGCGTGCAAAAAGCAGGTCTGGCGGTGCTGTTCGCGGCCGCCAGCATCGCGGCGGCACCGCTTCGGGACGATGTGAACGCCTATCGCGTCGCCCATGAGCAGGCCATTGCCGGGCAATTGGCCGACTTTATTGCGGTCGAAAGCGTCGCTGCCAACCCGCAAGCCTTGCAGAAACAGGCCGATCTGCTCGTTGCCGAGCTCCAGAAGCGCGGGTTCCAGGCGCAGTTGCTCGATGGCAAGGGCGGTCCACCGGTGGTTTTCGGGGCGTTCAACACCCCTAACGCGCGGCGAACCGTGGTGTTTTATGCCCATTATGACGGGCAACCCGTGGTGCCGGCGCAATGGGCGAGCCCGCCTTTCACCCCTGTCATGCGCGACAACAGCCTCGCGGCAGGGGGAAAACCTGTCGAATGGCAAGCGCCGGGGATGAAACTGGACCCCGAATGGCGGCTGTTCGGGCGCTCGGCGAGCGATGACAAGGCGGCGATCGTGGCGTTTCTGGCGGCTTTTGATGCCTTGAAGGCAAGCAAACATGCCCCCAGCATCAATATCAAGGTGGTTTGGGAGGGCGAAGAGGAGGCCGGATCACCGCATTTGCCGGCGATTCTGGCCGCCAACAAGGCGCTTCTGGCGAGTGATCTGTGGTTGATCGGCGATGGCCCGGTGCACCAGTCGCGCAAACCGCTGATCAGCTTCGGTGCACGCGGCGTCATGGGGCTGGAAATGACGGTTTACGGCCCCAATCGCGCGCTCCACGATGGCCATTATGGCAATTGGGCGCCCAATCCGGCGGCGATGGCGGCCAATCTCGTCGCCGCGATGCGCGATGATGACGGCAAGATCCTGATTCCGGGGTTTAGTGACGATGTCCGGCCGCTGATTCCGGCGGAAAAAGCCGCGATTGCGGCACTGCCACCGGTCGAACCCGCGCTGAAAGCCGACCTCGCCCTCGCCCGCAGCGAGGGCAGCGAGGGCCTGACCGCCAGTACCATGCGACCGGCGCTCAATGTCCGTGGCATCAACGCCGGCAACACCGGGGCGAACGCTGCCAATGCCATCCCCACCGAAGCCGCGGTGTCGCTCGATTTCCGGCTGGTGCCGGGGCAGACGCCGGCCAATGTGCGCCGCAAGGTCGAGGAGTTCCTGACATCGCGCGGCTGGACGATCACTGACAAGGCCCCCGATGCCGCCCTGCGCGCCGCCAATCCGCGGCTGATCAAGCTTGATTGGGAAATGGGCTATCCGGGCTTTCGCGCCGACATGACGACGCCGGCGGCCCGCGCGGTGATCGCCGC
>JAAFIT010000116.1 GCA_013298745.1 Sphingomonadales bacterium | reverse complement strand
GGCGGCACCGATGATCAGCGGCCAGTTCGGGAACACCGGACGGTTGCTGGAAATCGCGTCCCCGAGAACCACCAGGCCACTTTCCGAAAGATTGGCCTGCAGACGGAGATCCGCCGTCTTCTGCGCAGCCGTTTCATACTGAAGCTTGCGAAGGTCGATATCCCGCTGCATCTGGGCCAGCTGGTTCATCTTATCCTTCATGCCGAGAACAAGCGCCTTTTGCGCCGCATATTCGGCCTCGAGCTCGGCAATTGACCGACGCGATGTGCCACTTTGCGCAGCACCGCTCGCCCGCGCCGAAGCCGTTTCACGGGCAATTTCGCGATTGAGCGAATCACGACGGCTGATCAAGGCCTTGTAAGTCGGATGCTCGGAGCCCAACCGTTCGCCGGCCTGCTGAATCTGGTCATTGAGGGTCGAAAGCTGGACCTTCAACTGATCGACGACCGGCGAATTCATCGATTGCTTGACCGCATCATATTGCTGCGTGCTCACATTCGATCGCGCTGTCAGCAGCGCTTGCTGCAGCCCGGCCAGCTTCACATTCTCGGCGTCGGCATTCTGCGGCCCGAGGATGATGCCGTTCTCCTGCTCGAACTTCGCCTTTGCAGCTTCAGCGGCGTTCAACGCCTTCAAGGCGCGGTTCGATTGCTCGCGATACCAATCCGCGGTCCGGCCGGCGCTGTCGGTCTTGAAGCGCAAACTCGCGTCGATATAGGCTTCGCGCAGCATGTTGACGATGTTCTTCGACACGACGGGGTTCGGGCTCTGATAGGAGATTTCGAGGATGTTCGAGCCTTCGATCATCCTGGCATCGGTCGCTTCAATGATGCGCGCCGCTGCCCAGCGGCGCATGTCGCCGACCCCATTGGTTTCCGCCTGCCATGAGGCAATCACGTTCGGGTTCTGCAACCAGCCGGCGCGATCGACCACGTCGCTGGCGACGCGATAATCCTGAATCAATTGGGTCTGCGTATTGATGTACGATCGCATCGCCGGACCGCCCAGCATCTGACCGGTCACCGGATCAGGCTTCAACACATCGAGCACGATGCGTGCCGACGCCTGATAGCGTTCGGGCAACGACTTTGCCGTCGCCAGGGCCACGACCACGCACGTCACCAGCGTGATGAGAATGATCCAGCGACGCGCGATCAAGATACGGAGAAGCTGAACGATACTCACCGGCTGATCCCTTCAGGACGGACGATTTCAAGCATCAGAACAGACGCTCTTTTACAATGATCACGTCATTTTTTTCGACAAGTTGCGAAGGATCGACGTCAACCTCTTTCGCCCCGCCGCGGATCAAACCCACCTTGTTGGACGACCCGGTGGCCGTTACGCCGCCGGCGCTGGCAAGCGCCTGGCGGATCGTCATCCCCGGCAGAATGGGCAAGCTGCCCGGGCGCGCCACCTGGCCGGTCACGAAGAAGATATCGGAATCGGGGACGAACAGCGTGTCGCCATCCTGCAACAGCGGATCCTTGTCGGCGCCGCCGCGCACCAGATCCTCGACTGCCAGGCGGGTTTCCGGCTGGCCGGGGCGGCGAAGGTAGACATAGCTGGCGCCCACATCGCGAACCCATCCGGCCTTCAGCAGCGCTTCGAGCGCACGATAGGGTCGATCGAGCGGGATGATGCCGGGGGTTGTCACCTTCCCGGCAACATTGGCCGTCTTGCTGACATAATTCAGGATCTCGACGTTGACGATTGGCGACTTGAGCAAGCCACCCTTGGTCAATTGATCCGCAATCTGGTTGGCAAGGCCAATGTTGGTCAGCCCCGCTGCCTTTACGGTGCCGATCAGCGGCATGACAATCGTGCCATCGGACTTGATCCGTGTGGTGATGTTGAACTCGGTCTGGCCGTAGACAACGACCTGGACGGTGTCGTCGGCGCCTAGAACATAGCCTGTATTGGCCTGCTGCGCCCGCACTGCGGTCGCGCCGAGAAACAACGCCAACATGACGAGCAATGCACGACACGCGGCGGATATCGAAGTGCGATTCATGGTCATCAGCCTCTCCCCAAATTCACAATGAGGTTCAAGCGAACCGAAGTGCTGTCAAAATTGAACGAAACCGGATCCGACCGTCGCAGCTGGTGCGCAATATCAAGCCGGATCGTGTAAAGCTTGACCGGAGAATAGTTGAAATTCACGAAAAAGCGCTTGGTGTTGTCACTGACGCGCGGGCTTTCGCTCGAAAGGGTGAAACTGTCCTCATATTTGCTCTTGGTCAGGCGCGCGCCAATCCCTGCCGACATCGACGGGTTCAGGCGATAGCTGCCATCGATGCCAAAGTCGTTGCGGACCACAAACAGCGCACCGACGTTTGGCGACACCTGCACATTTCGGCTGGCAAGCAACGCCACTGACATACGGCTCGACGGCGTATATTCAACGGTTATATCGTAGCCGCTACCCGAAAATCCGCCACGCGGCACCGAGACAATCTGGTTGTCGACGATTCCCAGTTCGGTCTCAGGACGTGGTGTCGCATTCTGGTAAGACACACCCAGCGACAGTTGCAACCGGCTACCGAACGTTCTTTGGTAACCAAAGCGACCGGAAAAGATCTGAATCCCGTCTTCAACGATCCCGCCGGCGGTCACGACCGTGCGGTTGGGGTAGGTTGTATTGTTGAACGTCGCTGTCAGCGAGAATTGCCCGATTGTCGGGGTGCCATAGGAAATATTGGGCGCATAGATCGTACTGCGCAGATCAAAGGGTTGGCGCGATTCGAGATCATTGGATGCGGTGCGATGTTCAACACTGCCGCCAAAGCCAATGCCTGTCGCCGTGCGGCAGCCAATCGAACCCGCCCCGGTAACGGTCGTCTGCACGTTGTTTTCGAGGCTGTCCTGCTCGAGAAAGAGTGCAAGTCGCTCGAATCGCTCGGCTCCGATGACGCCACTGCAGGCAGCGCCAAGCCGCCATGCCACACCGCCGCCAATCGCATTGCGGCCACGGTTGAACCGCTCCTGCGTGAAAACAATGTCTCGGCCATAAAGGCCGCCAAGAAAAAACTGCTGACGACCAACCGGCAAACCGATGCCACCGGACACCAACGGGGACAACCGCGCCGCGCCTTCGCCATCGACGGTCCGCGAGATATTGCTGTCATACATCGCGCCGAGGCTGCCCGAAAGACGCCACGCCCGGCCTTGAATAATCTGTGTCTGCAACAGATTGGCGGCATTGATCGGCGGGTTGCCATCGTCATCCGGCGCCGCCAGTGCCGGATTGGCGGTACCCAACAGGGTCAGAAAAGCCGCTGCGTACGACACGCCTGCCACGTCCCGCCACCGTGGGCGAAACGACGACGCGGCGCCGGACAGATCAAAACACATCAACATCACGCCGGGGTTGCTACACGTCTCAGCGCAAGGCGGCAAGGTCGCGGTCGTGAACTGTACATGAAAGCTGCGCGTCTGCCAGAGGCTTAGAAAGAAGCGAGACCGTGACAAACCGCGTGCATTTGACGGCCCGGCGCTTTAGGCGAGGGCAAAAGGCGACCTGTCGAGGAATGAAAGCAGATGATCTGGAAGCGCCGCGGGAAATCACCCGAAACCGATGCGGCCATCGATGCCGGGTCGGTTGACGACCAGTCCAAAGCCACATCACCGGAAAGAGCCGAGACGAATGTGATGACCAAATCGCCATCGGCGCAACCCATGCCATCCACCGGACTCTCCGTTGCCGGTGAGCAGCGTCCGTCGTTCCTCGATCGGCTGTGGGCGTCTTCAAATGATCCCATGCGGGCAGAAACGATGCCGCGCTTCATTGCATCGGCCTCGGACGAAGTCGAAAATCAGGGTGAGGGCGTGCTGATGCGTCGGCGGATCGCGCTCCGCGATGCGATTGGCGCGTCGCAGCCGGTTACCGATCGCGAGCATTTCGCCGGCCGTCATGATGCACTGCGCCAGCTGATTGATGCCGTTGAGCAACAGCGTTTGCACGTCGTCGTCTATGGTGAGCGCGGGATCGGCAAGACCAGCCTGATGCATGTGTTTGCCGACACTGCGCGCGAAGCCCGTTATCTCGTGCTTTACGGCAGTTGCGGCACAGAAACGCATTTCGCCAACCTGTTCCGCGCCTTCGCAGCGCGCATCCCGCGAATCTATCACCGCGCCGTCGTACCGAATTCACCGGAAGCCGAAGCGGGAGACAGCTTCGATGTGATGCTGCCGCCAACGTTCGGACCCCGCGAACTCGCCGAGCTGTTTTCGGACGTGACCGGCACCCGGGTCATTCTCATTCTTGATGAATATGATCGGGTCACCGATGCCGGTTTCCGTCGTGACGTCGCCGAACTGGTCAAGAACCTGTCCGACCGCGCCGCGCGGGTGCAGTTGGTGCTGGCGGGCGTTGCCCAGAATCTCGATGAAATCCTGGGGTATGCGCCTTCGGTGCGACGCAACATCGTCGGGCTTCCGATGCGGCCGATGACGCCGGAGGAAGTCCGCGACATGGTCGGCATCGCCGAATCCGCAGCGGATCTGGAATATGCCGATGCCGCCACCCGGCTGATTACCGTCATGGCCGGCGGGTCGCCGTATCTGGTCCGGCTGCTGGCGCATCATGCCGGACTTGCGGCCATCGACACGCGGAGCGCCATTGTCACAGAAGCGCATGCCACCACCGCCGTTGAACGCGTCCTGACCGAATGGAATGCCTCCTTGCCGCGGCGTGTCCAGCAAAGTCTCAGCCGTGAAGACGCACGGGCAAAATGGCCGATGCTGATTGCCGCCGCGCGAGCCGGGAGCGCCGGCGACGGTCTGTTCACGGCCGAGGAAGTGGTTACCGAGCTTGAGGACGGGCGCAATGCTGTCGTCATCGAACAGGAACTGCGGAGTTTTGTCGGGCCGAATGACCTGCTCGAAGCCGAGGCCAAGGAGGGCGAAACCCGGTTCCGCTTCCGTTATCCCGGTGTGTCGGCGCTGCTGCTGATGTCGTCGGCAATGGCGCGACTGTCGGCGTGATTGCCGGATCGATGCTGCCATGATCCACACCATCATCGACCGGCTTGAGTGGCGCTGGCAGGTGCCAGACGGCGGTGACTGCGTTGCATTGCGCCAGATGGTCGCTAATCGCTATCACGCCGCTTTGGGTGCCGCGTCGAAGGTCGCGCCCGGTCCGGTATTCCACCCGACGCTCGCAAGGCTTACTGCCAGCGTCAAAACTGCGGTGACACGATGACGACGTCAGGCGACGAAACACCACGCGTGTCGGTGGTCATACCGCATCTCAACACCCCTGATCTTCTGGCGCGCTGCCTCACATCGGTGCGCCAGCAGGTGCTGGATCATGGTCGCTTCGAAATCATCGTCGTCGACAACGGTTCGCGGGTCTCGATGGACGAGGTCAAAGCGGCGTTTCCGACCGTCAAATTCATGCTGGAGCCGGTACCGGGGCCAGGGCTGGCGCGCAATCGCGGTATCGCAGCGGCCAAGGCGCCGGTCCTGGCCTTCATCGATGCCGATTGCCGCGCGGAAACTGGTTGGCTACAGGCCGCCGTCGACGCAGTGGAAGCCGATATGGAACGCGCGGTCATCGGCGGCGATGTTCGCATCGATTTCGTCGATCCGAAGCATCTGACCGATATCGAAGCCTATGAAGCGGTGTTCGGCTTTCGCCAGAAGCTCTATATCGAGAAAAAGCGGTTTTCGGGCGCTGGCAACCTCGCCATCCCGGCGAGCATTCATGCCCGCGTCGGGCCGTTCTGCGGCATCGAACAGGCCGAGGATCTTGAATGGGGGCTGCGCGCCACTGCCGCCGGCTTTCCGCCTCGCTATGTCCCGGCGATGCGCATCTATCACCCGGCACGGCCGGATTTCGCTGCGCTGGAACGCAAGTGGCAGCGCCACATCAAGCACGAATATCATGATCATCGTGCCGCTGGCCGGTCGCAACTTATCTGGCTGGCGCGCGCCGCGGCGATGATCGCATCCATCCCTGTCGACAGTGTACGGCTCTTCACATCCGATCGCCTATCGGGCCTCGGCAACCGCATGAAGGGCGTCGGCGTATTGGCGCGGATCCGTGTTTTTCGTGCCAAGGAAATGGCACGGCTGGTGTATCACCGCGACGAATCAAGCCTCGACTTCTGGAATCATCAATCATGACCGGCAAGACTGCAACCAGCGAAGTGGCGACGTCGCCGGCGCGGGTTGCCCCCCGGACGCCCGGGCCGGCAGCCTTGGGCATTGTCCTAGTCAACTGGAACCGCTGGGCCGACACCATCGAATGCCTCGAATCGGTGTTTCGCAGCACCATTCCGCTGCGCGTCGTGGTCATCGACAATGGCTCGGACGATGGCTCGCTCGACAAGATCGAGCAATGGGCGGCCGGGACGCTGGCGTCGACGCCGATAAAGCCCGACATGGCGCGTTTTTCGCAACCCCCCTTGCCCAAGCCGATTGGTGTCCGCCGCCTCGCCCAGGCCGATCTGGGAACCGCCACGGGCCCCAGCGACGCCGTGCTGACGCTGATCGACAGTGGCGGCAACCTCGGCTTCGCCGGCGGCAACAATCTCGGGCTGCGCCTGCTGCTCAGCGACCCGCGCATGAACTATTTCTGGTTGCTCAACAACGACACGGTGATCGAGCAGACCGCCGCGGCGGCGCTGGTGACGCGCATGTCGACCACCCACAATGTCGGGATGTGCGGCACCGTTGTGCGCTTCTATCACCAACCCGACATGGTTCAGGCCCTCAACGGTAGCCGGTTCAACCTGTGGACCGGCCAATCGCAAGGCATCGGCTCGCGCCAGCCGATCACAACGCCATTCGACCCCAAACGCGTCGTCGACCAGACCGATTTCGTGCTGGGGGCATCGCTTGCGGTAAGCCGACCGTTTCTCGAAACCGTCGGGCCGATGGAAGACCGCTATTTCCTCTATTTCGAAGAAATCGATTGGGCGGCGCGCAATGATCGCCGCTTCAAGACGGCCTTTGCGCATGGTGCGATCGTCTATCACAAGGAAGGCGGATCGATCGGTTCGTCCGGTCGGCCCGGTGCGCGCAGCGTGTTGTCCGAATATTGGCTGACCCGGTCGCGGCTGGCGTTCATCCGTCGCAACCGACCGATCCTGTTGCCATGGCATTGGCTGGTGACGCTCAGCCTGATTTTCCGGCGGCTGCTGCAACGCCGGTTCAACAAAGCCGTGGCCATCACGCGTGCCATGTTTGGCTTAGGTCCCGCCAGTTAGACCGTTAACTCGAATATTGACCGCGGGGCCATGCCCCGTGCATGGC
>JAAFIT010000113.1 GCA_013298745.1 Sphingomonadales bacterium | reverse complement strand
TGCCGCGGTGTTCAATGCCGCCAGCAGCGCCGGGCGGTTGAAGCTGCTCGCCAACTTCGGCGTCGGCGTCGATCACATCGATCTCGCCGCCGCCCGCGCCGCCAAGGTGGTCGTCACCAACACGCCCGGCGTGTTGACCGATGATACCGCCGACATGGTGATGGCGCTAATCCTCGGCGTGCCGCGCCGGCTGGCGGAAGGCGAAAAGCTGGTGCGCGCCGGTGAATGGCGCGGCTGGTCCCCCACCGGCATGCTCGGCCACCGCATCACCGGCAAACGCCTCGGCATCATCGGCATGGGCCGCATCGGTCGCGCCGTCGCCACCCGTGCCCGCGCCTTTGGCCTGACCGTGCATTACCACAACCGCCACCGGCTGCCCGCCGAAGTCGAAGGCGAACTGGAGGCAACCTATTGGGACAGCCTCGATGCGATGCTGGCACGCGTCGACATCATCACCATCAACTGCCCGCACACCGCCGAAACCCACCATCTGATCGGTGAAAAGCAGTTCGCGCTGATGCAGCGACAGGCCTATCTGATCAACGCGGCGCGCGGTGAGATCGTCGATGAAAACGCGCTGTGCGAAGCGCTGACCACCGGCAAGATCGCCGGCGCCGGTCTCGATGTCTTCGAAAACGAGCCCGCCATCGATCCACGGCTGCTCGATCTGCCCGGCGTTGTCCTCGTACCGCACATGGGCAGCGCGACCTTTGAAGGCCGCCAGGCGATGGGCGAAAAGGTCATCGCCAATATCCGGGTGTGGGCCGATGGGCATCGGCCGCCGGACCAGGTTTTGGAAGGTTGGGCTTAACACCCGGCGTAACGGACATCCGTATCTTTCCGTAAAGACCGCCGGCCAGCTTTTCAGGAATATCGTCAGCGTGCCGCATTTCGGCACGATGGGGATCGACTGGCATGAAGACCATCATGCTGCACGTCCATGACGATGCCGAGCAGAGCAACCGGGTGCAGATCGCCATCGATCTCGCGCGCCTCGAGCATGGTCACATCGCCTGTGTTCAGGTCGCGGCGGTCGAACCCTATGTCGTTGATCCCTACAGCGGCCTGTTCGGCATCGCCGCGATCATCGATACCATTCACGATCAGGACAAGCTGGCGCGTCAGGCGATCGAGGCACGGTTGCGGCGCGAGGATGTCGAATGGGATTGGCGCTGTTTCGATGGCAGCGTCGTCGAAACGCTGATCACCCAAAGCCGGCTTGCCGATATTGTTGTGGTCAGCCAGCCGGCCATCGGTCGCCAGGCCGCCGATCACCCCTTGCCGATCGTCGGCGATGTCGTGCTGCACACCAGCGCGCCGGTTCTGGTTGTGCCCAGCGGCGTCGGGCGCTTCGATGTCGATGGCGCCGCGATGCTGGCGTGGAATGGCTCGGCCGAATCGGCGCACGCCATGCGGCTGACGGTGCCGCTGCTGCAGCGCGCCGCTTGCGTCCACATCGTCGAGGTCACCGACGACACGCCGGGCATGCCAGCGAATGATGCCGCGACCTATCTCGCCCGCCATGGCGTGCCGTGCGAGGTGCACGACTGGCCAGCCAAGGGCCGCCGCACGTCGGTGGCGCTGCTCCACGCGGTGGCCGAGCTCGATGCCGGCTATCTGGTGATGGGCGCCTATGGCCACAGCCGGTTGCGCGAGACGGTGCTGGGCGGCGTGACGCGCGAATTGATCCAGTCGACGACCGTGCCGTTGTTGCTGGCGCATTGAAATCTCAGGCTTCCGCGCGCTAAGGGATTGGCGTGTGCCCCTTTCGCTCCGCCGCGTCCGATTCCGGGCCACCAAGCAACGGTTTTGAATTGAACGCGGCCTATCAGCGCTCGATTCTCGCCACCGTTCCCGATGCGATGATCGTCATCGATGATCATGGCGCGATCCTGTCGTTCAGCGCCGCTGCCGAGCGCATGTTCGGTTACAGCGAGCGCGAACTGGCCGGCCAGAATGTGCACGTGCTCATGCCCAATCCGGACCGCGATGCCCATGACCGCTATATGGCGCGCTATATGGAAACCGGCGAGGCACGGATCATCGGCATCGGCCGCGTCACCACCGCCCGCCGCCGCGACGGCAGCAATTTCCCCATCGAGCTCGCCATTGCCGACGCCCAGACGCCGCAAGGCCGGGTGTTCACCGGCTTCATCCGCGACTTGACCGAGCGCCAGCGCACCGAGCGGCGGTTGAATGACCTGCAACTCGAACTGACCCATATCTCGCGGATCAGCGCCATAGGCTCGCTCGCTTCGGCGCTGGCACACGAACTCAACCAGCCGCTCACCGCCATCGCCAATTACATGGAAGGCGCCCGCGACCTGCTCGAAAACCCCGATGCCGAGGCGCTGGCGATCATCCGCGAAGCGCTCGACGAAGCCGCGGCGCAATCACTGCGCGCCGGGCAGATTGTTCGCCGGCTGCGTGATTTCATCTCGCGTGGTGATAGCGAAAAGCACATCGAAAGCCTGCGCAAGCTCATCACCGAAGCCAGCGCGCTGGCGCTCACCGGCACCGGCCCGGCGATGATCGATGTCGATATCCGGCTTGATCCAACCGCCGACAGCGTTCTGGTTGATCGCATCCAGATCCAGCAGGTGCTGCTCAACCTGATCCGCAACGCCGTCGAGGCCATGCACCGGTCCCCGCGTCGCCGCATCGATATCCGCAGCGTGCGCGATGGTGACATGGTGACGATCATCGTCGCCGATTCCGGCCCGGGCCTGACGCCGGACGCCGCGCGCCACCTGTTCGAACCCTTTCACACCAGCAAGGAACAGGGCATGGGGCTGGGACTGTCGATCAGCCGGACGATCATCGAGGCACATGGCGGCCGCATCTGGGCCGAGCCCGCCGACATCGGTGGCGCCGCCTTCCATTTCACCCTGGCTCGGGCCGGCAGCAACGAGGCGCAATGATGGCAGACCCCAAGGTCTATCTCGTCGACGACGAACTGGCGGTACGCCGGTCGATCAGCTTCATGCTCAAGACCGCGGGCATGGAGGTTGAAGGCTTTGAATCGGGTGAAGCCTTTTTGAAGGTGGCCGGCAGTCTCGATCCCGGTTGCGTGCTGCTCGATGTCCGGCTGGGCGGCATCGACGGGCTGGCGGTCCAGCAGCTCCTGCGCGATCGTGGCATCATGCTGCCGGTCATCATCATCACCGGCCATGGCGACGTGGGCCTTGCCGTGCGCGCCATGAAGGCCGGCGCGGTTGATTTCATCGAAAAGCCGTTCGAAAAGGCAACGTTGATTGGCGCCATCGCGCAAGCGCAATTGCACAATCAGGGCATCGAACAGCTGCATCGTTTGGCCGCCGTGGCGCAGGCGCAACTGAATGTGCTGACCCCTCGCGAACGCGACGTGCTCGAAGGCCTCGTCAACGGCCACAGCAACAAGGTCGTGGCCTATGATCTGGGCATCAGCCCGCGCACTGTGGAGATTCACCGTGCCAATCTGATGGCCAAATTGGGCGTCCACAGCCTGTCCGACGCGCTGCGCATCGCCTTTACCGCGCGAATGACCGACCTGGCGGGGTAAAGGATTTATCCGATCAAGCGCTAAGCCTGCCCTTTGCGACGGGTGCAGCCGAAATGGCAGGCCTGGTCGCAATCACGGCGTGGGGCCTTGCCGGGTAGTTCGGCGGTGCCGCCATTGCACAGCGCCGCCATCAACGGCATCGCCGACGCGCTACCGCTGGCGAGCATTACCGCGGCGAACAGCGCCGGCAGAAAGGCAAAGGCCGAATTACGCATCATCGCGCCGCTCCAGCGGACGGTCCTCGTCGATGAGGATGCGCAGCGCTGCGCCGTCCATGTCATCGAATTGCTTGTGCCGCAGCGACCAGAAGAAAGCCGCCAGCCCGACGAGCCCGAGGCCGAGTGCGACGGGGACAAGGATGACGAGCCCGCTCATTTCGCCGCCCCCCGCAGCCGCAGCGCATTGGCGACAACGATGATCGAGGAGCCCGACATGGCAACCGCCGCAAGCAACGGCGTCACTTGGCCCGCGATGGCGAGTGGCACGGCGATGACATTATAAGCAATGGCGGCGGCAAAATTCTGCCGGACGACGCGCGCCGTGGCACGTGCCACGCGAACAGCGGTGGCCACCGGCGCGAGGCTGTCCCCCAGAAACACCGCATCAGCGGCATTCTGGCTGGCGTCGCTCGCCGACGCTGGGGCCATGGCAACATGGCCGGCGGCAAGCGCCGGGCCGTCGTTGAGTCCATCACCGACCATCAGCGGCCGGGCACCACCAGCTTTCAGGGCGGCGATAGCGGCGAGCTTGTCATGCGGCGACAGCCCGGCGCGGGCATTGAGTCCAAGCGTGCGCGCCACGGCATCAACGGCGCTTGGCCGGTCACCCGACAGGATCGACCCCGGCAGACCGAGGCCGGCAAGCGCCGCAACGGTTGCGGCGGCATCGGGGCGCAGCGGATCGGCGAAACGGATGATCGCCGGGCTGGCGGTGCCGATCTGCAGCGCTGTGGCAAGTGTTTCGCCAGCATCTTCGCTGCGGCCCAGGCGCACCGTCTTGCCCTGCCATTCGCCGGTGACGCCCTGCCCCGGCACTTCGGCGATCTCGGTAACATAGGCCGGGCCGACCCCTTGCGCGACGAGCGCCCGGCGCAGTGCCGCACTCAAGGGGTGACGGCTGGTTTCGGCGAGCGCCAGCGCCAGGGTTTTCTGCAGCGGTGACAGCGTTTCGAGCGCCAACGGCTGCGGCCGGCCGAGCGTCAATGTCCCGGTCTTGTCGAAAACGACGCTATCGGCTTCGGCGAGGCGTTCGAGCGCCGAGCCATCCTTGATCAGCACCCCGGCGCGCATCAGCGTTCCCGATGCAACGATCTGCGCTGCCGGCACTGCCAAGCCCAGCGCACACGGGCAGGTGATGATCAGCACGGCGGCCGCAATCAGCAGCGCCTGGTGCCAGCCGGCGCCGGCGAGCAGCCAGCCGATGAGGCTGAGCAGCGCCAGCGTGTGGACGGCGGGTGCATAAAGCCGCGCGGCGCGATCGGCGATGCGCACATAGCGCGAGCGTGATTGCCCGGCGCTTTCCATCAGCCGGGCGATTTCGGCGATGCCGGTTTCGGCGCCAGCAGCGGTGATGCGGACGGTGAGCGGGCCATCGATGTTGATCGTGCCCGCCAGCGCGCGATCGCCGGGGATGGCAAGCACCGGCAGGCTTTCGCCCGTCAGCAACGACAGATCGACATGGCTGCGGCCGGTAACAATCTCGCCATCGGCGGCGATGCGTTCTCCCGCGGCAACGAGCATCACCATGCCGGGGCGCAGATTGGCGGCCTCCATCCACAATGTGCTGCCGTCGACCTGCCGCACCAACGCGCCGGGTGCCGTGTTGCGCAGCAGCGCCGTCACGCCATCGCGGGCGCGATCGCGCATCACGGCATCAAGCCAGCGGCCGGTGAGCAGGAAGAACAGCAGCATGACCGCGCTGTCGAAATAGGCGTGGGCGCCGCCGGTCATGGTTTCATAAAGGCTGAGCGCCGTCGCCAGCGTCACGCCGATCGAAATCGGCACGTCCATGTTGGTGCGGCCATGCTTGAGCGCCGTCCACGCCGAGCGGAAAAACGGTTGCCCGGCATAGGCGATGGCCGGCAAGGCAATCAGCGCCGACAGCCAGTGGAACATGGCGCGCGTCGCGCCTTCGGCGCCGGACCAGACCGACACCGACAGCAGCATGACGTTCATCGCGGCAAAGCCGGCGACGGCCATATAACGCAACAGCTGCGCGCCTTCGCCCGTCGGCGCGACAAGCCCGGCGCCGAGCGGCTGCGCTTCGAAACCGAGCCCGGCAAAGGCGGCGGTCAGCTCCGGCGCGGTCATCTCGGGCAAATGCGTGACGGTAACGCGCTTGGCGGTGAAGTTGACGCGTGCCGCAGCGATGCCCGACACCCCGGCGAGGCCGCTCTCCAGCTTGGCGATGCAACCGGCGCAGCGCATCCCGGGCACCGAAAACAATGTTTCAGGCAAGGGTGCCTTGATGGCGGCCGGGGCGGCGGCGGGCGCGTTCATTGCAGCGTCTCGGCGAGTTTCAGCACCTTGCCGTCACGGCTGACGCGCATGCGCACCTGCCAGCGGCCACCCGGCAGTGTTTCGGCACTGACCAGCCGGCCGGCACCATCGCTCGCAAAGGCCAACGGCACGTCCGGCGCACGACCGAGCGGATGGTGGGCGCTGCCGGTGGCGGCAAAGCCCGGGCCGTCCATGGTCAGCACGACATGCCGCTTGTCATCGAGCGCCAGATCGCTTTGCCAGCCCAGCGCCTTCTGATCGCGCGCCGCCTGCAGCCAGCCGTTGAAGCGCTGGCTGGCGACATAGCTGTTGGCGACGATGCTGCCACCAAAGGTATCGCTGGCGAGCCGCGCCATGGTGAGATTGACGGCGATGATCAGTCCGAAGAAACCGACCATCACGGTCAGCATATGGCGTCCGGTGAAGCCCTGGCTCATTTGTCATCCTCCCGGTCATCGTCATCGCGCTCATCGTCTTCGCGTTCCGGCCGCTCGAACGACACATCGTCATGCGCCGGCCGGGCTTCGCGGCTGCCCGGGGCGCCGTCGGTGGGCTTCGCGACAAAGCGGAAGCGCGTATGTTCATCGCCCGGCGCCGGCGCCGCCACGAACACCCGCAGCTGCGTCGCGGCATCGGGTGCCATCGGCACGCGCAAGCTGCGCCCGGCGTTTTCACGGCTGCCGACATCGGTCCACAGCACGGCATCGGGCAGGCCTTCGATCATCAGATCGACACTGCGCGGCCGCGTCTCCATGTTGCGCAGCTTGACGGTATAGGCGTTGCGGATGCTGCCATCCGAAAGCTGGACATAGCGCGGATTGCGATCAGGCTCGCTGCTGATATCGAGCCGGGTGCGCTGGCCGAGGCTGAACAGCATCGCCACGCCGATGCCGGCCCAGAGGGTGAAGTAGATGAGCGTGCGTGGACGCAGCAGCGTCTTGATGACGGGCTTGGCTATGCCGCCGGCCTTTTCCACCACGGCATCATCGAGCGTCGCATAATCGATCAGCCCGCGTGGCCGACCGATCTGCGCCATAACCTTGTCACAGGCATCGATGCACAGCGCGCAGGTGATGCAGCCGAGCTGCGGGCCCTGGCGGATATCGATACCGGTGGGGCAGACCGCGACACACTGGTTGCAATCGATGCAGTCACCGACCTTGCCCGCACCCATCGCGGCACCGATGCTTTCCACCGGGAAATCCGCCTCCAGCGCCACGGCCTTCTTGATGCCCTGGGTGCGCGGCTCGCCGCGCCAGTCCTTGTAGGTGACGATCAGCGATTTTTCGTCGAGCATCGCCGTCTGGATGCG
>JAAFIT010000112.1 GCA_013298745.1 Sphingomonadales bacterium | reverse complement strand
CGTGGCTTCGAACGCATAGCTCGGGTGCGCAAAGCGTGCCGAGGTCGGAGTGAATGCCACGTCGCCGGTGATCGTGACCCAGCGATTGATCTGCTCCGCTGTCGTTTCCGCCACATTGGTCGAGGTGATCTGACCACCATTGATGACGAAGGGCGAGACCGAGCCCGCATAAGTGAGTTCGATAACGTTGGACGCACCGGCGGAACCCCACAGGAACGACCAGGCGTTGATCGGGCCGATGCCGGCGAAGCTGAGAGTCGCGTTGCCGCCCTTGGGATCGTTCGGGCCGGGCACCGCGACATATTCGCCGGTCCAGCCGCTGGGGGTGAGGTGTTTGTTGAGCAGGTCGGTTGAAACGATGCCATAGGCGCCCGTCCAGCGGTTCCGGCACGCCGGATCGGTGTTACCGCACATCGCAACATAACCGGCGGGCGCGCCCGCTGTGTAGGGAACCGATGTGATCGTGAACGTGACCGCTGCGGCCGGTACGGCACTGCCCAGCGCCAGCATGGCGGTCATCAATGGACGCATAACGCTCATATGGATCAACCCCTTTTTGATTATCACGGCAAAGCTCGAGCCTGCGCTCGAATCATCAACTGTTTATGATGCGTGTATTAACATCAGTTTCGTCCGAAGGAAACCGGTCTGATGCAGAGCAGTCGCGCGGCCGCTCGTCTCTTGCAACCAGCTTGCTTCGAAAGTCCGGCCGTTCTATCATTGCATCGCACAGCCGCTCCGAAAAGGGGCGGCTGTTTCCATTTCAAGCAACAGGATTTTGCGCCATGGCCGCTCCGCTCCACCCCTTGATGCCGCACGCAACTGCCGCCTGGCTGGTCGACAATTCGGCGCTGACCTTTGAACAGATTGCTACCTTCTGCGGCCTGCACATCCTTGAAGTCCAGGCAATCGCCGACGACACCGCTGCTACCAAGCTGGCCGGCCGCGATCCGGTGCGCAACGGTGAGCTGACCCAGGACGAGCTCGATCGCGGCCAGGCCGATCCGGAGTATACCCTCAAGCTGTCGCGCCAGCCCGAACAGTCGCGCCGCACCACCGGGCCGCGTTACACGCCGGTTTCGAAGCGTCAGGACAAGCCCGACGGCATCTTGTGGATCATCAAGAACCACCCGGAAATCACCGACAACCAGATTTCCAAGCTGATCGGCACGACCAAGACGACGATCTCGGCGATCCGCGACAAGAGCCATTGGAACTATGCCAACCTCCAGGCACGCGATCCCGTCACGCTCGGCCTCGCCGGCCAGCGCGAGATGGACGCGCTCGTCGCCGCCGCCGCCAAGAAGGCCGGCATCGACACGTCGCCCGACCTTGGCAAGCTCGGCGAAGATCGCGCCGCGCTGATCGAGCAGCTCCAGGCCGAGCGAACCGCAGCCGCGCACATCGCCGAGCATGGCGAGCCGGTCGCGCATGGCGGGACGGCGCTGGAAGAGGCGCTGTTTCGTCGCTGAGCCGCGAGCGCGTAGCGAAAGCTACGCGCCGACAGGCGCAAGACCGGCCAGCGAGGCGGCGCGCGCTCCTGAGCGCCGAACTCGTCTGACGTCAGCACGGGCTTTTCCCGTGCCCATGCCTTCCTAAACTCCCTAATTCTCCCCTAATATTTTCCTTATTTTCCTGTTTCGGTCGATTTCCCGGCATCGGGCACCACCCCCGCCTTCGCCGCCATCGCCCGCTCCAACATATGGATCGCCAGCCGCGCCGCGCACGGCCGTTGGCGAACCACGCGCACGCCATCGCGTTCGAAAATCTCGATCTCGCCGTTGAGGACACGTTCAAGCACGCTCGCCTCGACCGACTGCCAGGCCTGCGCCAGCGCGGCATCCCAACCGGCACGAAATTCCGCGGCGGCCGGTTGGCGACGCAACCAGTGCGCTGCTTGCGGTGTCATCCGCACCCGCCGCGCCGCCTCAACGATCGATGCGGTTTCGGCGAGCGCCTCGAGAAACTCGGCCTGTTTGGCGAGGGTCCAGCCATTGCTGCGTGGACGGAGAGGGCGGGGCGAGGGGGCGGGAAGCGTGCTCATTCTCGCCGAATAACCTATCTGGTTGCCTGTAGGACAGGCTTTTTTTGGCATCCGGCGCTCTGGGCGATTCTCGTGCCGCAAACGCTCGATCCGGTCCGCCGAATTCGGTCCAGGCGTCGCCCAACACCGAGTTCGCCGCCCCGACCAAGCCCTCCAAACGGTTTCGGCCACCGGAACGCTGACGTTCCGGTGGCCTGACGGCAGCGCCGCCTATTTCACCTCGACGATGTCGTCGGGCCGCCAGGTCTTGTCGAACCACGGCTGCAGCGGTCCATAGAGACGCAGCAGGGTGAACCAGGATTGGCCGGGCACCGTCTGCACCCAGTTGTTTTCATGGCCCTTCACCGGCTTCGGCCCGAAGTAGACGTCGACCGAAGTATCGGGGTTGACCTTCAGCCCCTTGTTGAGGCTGCTGACGCTGGGATACTGCTGGTTGGTCTGCACCATCGATCGCGTCTGCGCATCATAGACGATCACCGACCAGAAGGTCTTGACCGGGATGTTCGGCGGCAGGTGCAACTTGTACGTCTTGCCGCCATCCAGCGGGTTGTTGTTCGCATCCGACGCCGTCCAGGGATAGGTCGAACCTTCGCCGACGACCTGCGTATCCATCGCCGGGGTCACGCCGGTCGCGGCAAAGAAGAACATCGAAGCGCCGGTGAGGTTCGCCACACCCGGCTGCGACTGGAACTTGTAGCCGCCGATGAAGGCATGTTTCCAGCTGCGGTTTTCAAAGAACAGGGCTTCGGGCTCGCGATTGCGATAGAATTGCGCCCGCGCTGTCGCGTCGCCTGCGGCGGCGGCTTCGGTGAGAATTTTCTTCATCCGATCATCAGGCGCGAATGTCTTGCCCTTCTCGATGCCGAGCGAGGCCCAGAAGCCGAGCGTGGTGGCGTCGATGGTATCGGTCGGTTCGTTCTGCACAGCTTCGTTGAGCATTTCCCAGAACCGATAGTCGCCGGGGCCGACCATGTTGAACGGCTTGCCCGACATATTGACGAAGTTCATCTTTGCCGCGGCCGCGGTCTGGCCGAGCGGGTAGATCTTGGTGGCCTTCTTGACCATCTCGACACCGGCGGCCGGGCTGCCGTTCTCGACAAAGCTCCGCCAGACCACCCAAGTGCTCAAGCTGCCGGGGCGGACAATGTGATAGCCAGCCGGGATTTCGCCCTTCCAGCCCGGCGGTATCACCAGGAACTTGCCACCCTGTCCCTTGTCCGGACCGGTCAGGCCGATGTCACCGTTCCAATGGTACCAGATGTCGTTGACCAGCCCGAGCACCTTGGGCGGAGTCTCCAGAACCAGCGGGCCATTGCGAAGGTCCAGCCAGAACCAGGTGTAGGGCGTGTTATTGTTGGCGGTGAGTTCGACGGTCCGCGAATCGACCATCTGTTCCCAGATCGGCACCGTGCCGTTGACGGGGCCAAGCGACAATATGGCGGCGCGGTTGGCCATCTGGTTCACCACCGGCAGGGCAAGCAGATAGGACTGCACCGCCCGCTGGTAATCGAGATTGTCATAGATCTTGGTCGTTGCATCACTGTCGGGAACGCCGCCCAGCATGCGCAAGGAACCGAAGCGGGTTTCAACGCGGTCCGGCGCCAGCACGCCCGGCGGCATTGCGGTGCTGAATTTCAGGTCCGGCCTGGCCGGCGGACCCGTCAGCGCCTGTGCGAACAGCGGCGCTGTCAACGCGGTGGCGGCAAGCATTGTGATGGCGATCATGCGGACCATATTCGTCTCCTGAAACGGCTCTCTGTCTTGGCCCGAGGCTATCAGGTTCACGCGCCGGCGGTTTTAGTTTAAGGGACAGAACAATGTCCGGCCTCACGGTTTCCTATCAGCGCGCCGGGGCCTTTGCCTGGATGGCGGGGCTGCTGCGCGACCTTGGCGCAGACCCGGTGGCGGTAACGACCGGACTCGACATCGATCTCGATGCGCTCACACCCGATACGCAGCTGGTTTTCGCCGATTGCCTGACTCTGCTTGCCCGCGCGGCGGTGCAGACCGGGTGCGACCATTTCGGACTGCTGCTCGGCGCGCGATACCCATGGAAGGCGCACGGGCTGATCCACGACCTTGCCGCCGAGGCACCGACGCTCAGGCAGGGGCTGCTGGATTTCGTCACATGGCAATTGGGCTATAGCAGCGGCGCCGTTGTCTATCTCTTGCCGATGGGCGGCGATTTCGCGCTGGGCTATGGCATCTATGGCGGTCATTCGGCGGGCTCGCGCCAAATGTATCAACTCTGTCGCGCCATCGGGTGCAGTGTCGTTCGCGAATTGTCAGACGGACGGGTCGCGCCGATCGAAATCCATCTGGCTGACAACCCGCCGGCTGATCCCGCCCCCTATCATCAGAACCTGCAGGCGCCGCTGCGCTTTGGCCAATTGCAAAGCTGCGTGATGCTGCCGGGCGCGACGATCGATGCGGCGCGGCCCACCGCCGATGCACGGGTGCGCGCCAGGCTGCTGGCCGCTCTCGGCACGCGGCTTGCAACAGGCCCTGATGCAACATCGCGGCGGCTGCGCCATCTTTTGCGGCCGCAGCTTCTGAACGAAGATGCTTCAATGGCGACCGCGGCCGGCGCGATGGGGATGAGCCCGCGCACGCTGCGTCGCCATCTCGATGCGGAAGGCTTGTGCTTTGAAACCGTGCGCGACGATGTGCGATTCACGGTGGCGCGGGAGTTTCTGGAGATGACGCGCCTTCCCATCGGCGACATCAGCGAGGCACTGGCGTTTGCCAGCCATGCCGCCTTTGATCAGGCGTTTCGTCGCTGGAGCGGTACCAGCCCGACTCTCTGGCGGCAGCGCGGCCAAGAGAACAGTCTCCTCCTCCGCTGAGGCGATGGACGGCTAGATCACGCGCTCATGCCCCGGCGAACAGCGGCGCGGTGGTGGCGATGGCGCGTTCGGCCTCGCCGCGATCCGGCGTTTCATCGGCGATGCCGACGCCGAACATGTCGCTGTCCCCGACATATTGGACGACGATGCCGTCGCTGCGCGGCAGGATCGAGACGGACTTGTAGTAGAGGCCGTAATGCACCTCGGGCTGCGGTGCGAGCCAGGCGATCTGGCCGCGCACCGGCACGATGCTTTCGTCGCCCATCAGCGCGCGGGCGCCATAGCCGGTGCAATTGACGATCACCGGCTGCACCAGCGCGGCGAAATCGGCCGGGGTGCGGAACGTCCGCACCTCGAACCGCCCACCTTCGCGCAGGAACTCGCCCATCAACCGGTCGCCGAGCGCTGCGACATTGAACTGCATTGCGGTCACCAGCCGGACATTGTCGGCCGGAAACGGGTGCTCGGCGCGGGTCAGGCTGCGGCCATGCGGCACGATATCGCGCAAGCGGCCATCATATTCGGTAAAATGAATGGCACCTTCCGCACGCGGCGGCCGCGGCCCCGGCGCATCGAGCAGGGTGTAGCGATCCGACCAGACCACCGGATCGCCGGGCAGACCGACATAGCTGCGATGCTCGCTAAAGCTCGCGCGCGCCATTGATTCCCACAGCGCCGGAAACGCCGGGGTGACGGCATCGGCATCGGCGATGCGCGAGCTTGGCGACCAGGTGCCGGTGGCGCGAGCGGAACGCGTCTGCGGCAGGCGCTCAGCGGCATAGATCGTCACCCTGGCGCCGGCGCGCAGCAGCGTGATCGCCGTGGTGATGCCGATTGCACCGCAGCCGATGACGGCGATATCGCGGGCGCCACCGTCCATGGCATTACGGGCAGCAAGCGCCGCCGACCCCCAGGACAGTGACCAGCCGCTGCCGCCATGCCCGTAGTTGTGGACGACGCGCTTGGCGCCGATGGTTTCGATATCGAGCCGCGGCCCGGCGGCGCGGAAGGGGCGCAGGCAAACGGTGATATGGGTGATGCGTTCCGCCTCCATGCGCAGCGGCGCCAGTTGCGGGCGGGCGAACGCTGGGCTGGCAGGCTTGGGTGTGGTGGCACAGGCGGGAAGCGCGAGCGCGCCGGCGAGCAGGCTGCGCCGGGCGATCACTCGCTGTCGCCGCTGAACGGCAAGGCCAGTTCGCGCGGTGGCTCGCGATCGAGCAGACCGGCGGCCTTCAGATCGGCGATGCCGGGCAGATCGCGGCGGCTGGTGAGGTTGAAATGCGCGAGGAACCCCGGCGTCGTGGCATATTGCAGCGGCCGGCCCGGCGTTTCGCGGCGACCGGCGGGACGCACCCAGCCCGCCTCCATCAACACATCGATGGTGCCGCCCGACACGGCGACGCCGCGGATTTCCTCGATTTCGGGGCGGGTGACGGGTTCGTGATAGGCGATGATGGCGAGCGTTTCGACCGCAGCGCGCGACAGCTTGCGCACCTGCTCGCGCGACGGGCGAAGGTGATGCGCGAGGTCCGCCGCCGTCTGGAACTGCCAGCGGCCGCCGCGTTCGACGAGATTGATGCCGCGCGGCGCATAGCTGGCGGCGAGTTCGGCGAGGAGATGGGGCAGATCACCGCGTTCGCCGACGTGGCGGGCAATATCGGCAAGGGTGAGGGGTGCTGCGGCAGCGAAGATCACCGCTTCGAGGGCGCGCAGCGCTTCCGGGTCGGTCATGCGCGCCGCCTGACGAGGATCGGCGCGAATGCAGCGCCTTGCGAAAGGCTGGCCTTGCCGAGCCGGGTCAGTTCCAGCGCCGCAACGAACGACGAGGCCAGCACCGAGCGGGCATAGCCTTCATCGGCGAGGTCGGTCGGCAGGAAGCGCGACAGTTCGGTCCAGTCGATCGACGCGCCGAGCAGGCGTTCGAGGCGTTCGATGGCTTCATCGAGGGCCATCACCGGGCGGCGGCGGACGACATGGATGCTTTTGGAATTGCGCGCCTTGATGGCGCCATAGGCGGAAATCAGCTCGAAATAGCTGGTGTCGTAAACCGCGATATTCTCCTGCTTGAGCCCTTCGGGTTCGGCGCGGACGAAATTGTCCCAGCCGAGTTGCGGCCGGGCGAGCAGCTTGCCGCCCGCATCGCGCATCGCATCGAGGCGTTGCAGCTGGAATTGCAGCTTCAGCGCCATGTCGTGCGGATCGGGCTCGGCCTCCGGATCGGGCGGCAGCAGCAGCGCCGATTTCAGATACGCCAGCCACGCCGCCATGACGAGATAATCGGCGGCGAGTTCAAGGCTGAGCGCGCGGGCGTCGCGGATGAAGGCGAGATACTGATCGACAAGCTGGAGGATCGAAATCTGCGCCAGATCGACCTTTTGGGCGCGGGCGAGGGTGAGCAGCAGATCGAGCGGGCCTTCCCAGGCGCCGAGTTGCAGGACGAGCGTCGATGGGCCGGCACGATGCGGGGCGT
>JAAFIT010000111.1 GCA_013298745.1 Sphingomonadales bacterium | reverse complement strand
GTTCACGATAGGTCTGTGGCTTGCCGCCAAACGCCTTGCTGTTGTGGACATAGGCGGCGTGGTTCAATTGAATGAAGGGTTCCAGCGCGACGCCGAACGCCTTGCAATAATGCAGCAGGGTGCGGTGGTGATAGGGAATGCGCCACGGCCCGGGATTGAGATAATTGCCCTTGGCAAAGCCGATCTTCTGCGTCGCACCGCCAAGTTCGGTGTAAGTGTCGCCACCATAAAGCGACCAGTTCCGCCCACCGGGGCGATTGTTGTATTCGATGATCTCGACCTTGTAGCCGGCCTTGCGCAGTTCATACGCCGCGAGCATCCCGGCCAGCCCGGCACCGAGCACCACAACCGAGGCGCCGGGGCGGGCGCCTGACAGGTTGGGTGGGCCGGCGAATTGCGATTCCTTGGCGTGCCCCATGGCTTCCATCGCCTGGTACAGCACCGACGCGCCGCCAAGCATGCCAAGCGCGTGCAGCACCTCGCGCCGCGTCGGTTCGCGTCCCGCAATCTCGTTCGCCGCTGCCATCGCTTTCTGACCCCCTATTGTGCGTTGCAGCACTCATGTATGTTGGCGGGCGATTCGCACAGGCGCAAGCCCTTTGCGCGGTGATTCAATGACGCGGTTTTCGTCGGCCTTATTTTCGTCTTAAGCCACCGCTAACAGGCCGCGGCGCCGATCAGGTGGGTCTTCCCGGCTTGAGGCGGTAATTTTTATCCTCTACCGAATTCCGGTTAAACAGTGAGTGCAAGGAACGAATATGAGTGCGCGTTGGACAGATGCAGAAGCGCTGCGATACATTGCGTCCTATCCTGATCTGATCCGTGCTGTCGGCGCCAACCCCGCTGCCGGCCGCGCTCACAACATCGCCTATGGTGCGGCAGAGGGCAGGATACCCAGTTTTGATGCGGCGCGGTACACGGCGTCCTATGGTGACCTTATCCGGGCATATGGCACCAACAGCGAAGCAGCCACGCGGCATTACATCCTCGATGGCTTTGCCGAAGGCCGTACTGCCACGTTCGATGCGCTTCGCTACACCGCCTCCTATGGCGATCTGATCGCCTCCTTTGGCAACAACACCGCCGCTGCGACCAACCATTATATTACCGCGGGCTACAACGAGGGCCGTACTGCGACGTTTGACGCGCTTCGCTACACCGCCTCCTACGGCGATCTGATCGGGGCCTTCGGCACCGATACCGCCGCTGCGACCAACCATTATCTCACCGCGGGCTACAACGAGGGCCGCAGGGCCAGTTTCGATGCGCTGCGCTACATCGCGTCCTACAGCGATCTGGTTGCTGCCTTCGGGACGAATACAGCGGCGGCGACCAGCCACTATATCACCGCTGGGCGCAATGAAGGCCGTAGTGCCACATTCGATGCGCTGCGCTATATCGCGTCCTACGGCGATCTGATCGCGGCTTTTGGCACCGATACGGCCGCTGCGACCAACCATTATCTGACCGCGGGCTTCAACGAGGGCCGCACGGCCAATTTCGATGCGCTGCGCTACATCGCGTCCTACAGCGATCTCATCGCGGCCTTTGGCACCGATACCGCCGCTGCGACCAACCATTATCTCACCGCGGGCTACAACGAGGGCCGCACCGCCAATTTCGATGCGCTGCGCTACATCGCGTCCTACAGTGACCTGATCGGGGCCTTCGGCACCGATACCGCCGCTGCGACCAACCATTATATTGCCGCCGGGCGGAATGAAGGTCGCACGGCAACTTTCGATGCCGTGGCCTATCTGCTCAGCAATCCCGATCTCGGGGCTGCCGGCCTCGATGCTGCCGGGGCGCTTCGGCACTGGATCACCACCGGCGTCGGCCAAGGTCGTGATGGCGATGCCGCCTATGGTCGGGAACAGACCAGCAATGTGCTTGCCGTTGGCCAGACCGTCACCGGCGTGATCGATTCGGCCACCGACAAGGACTGGTTCGCGCTGAACCTGGTCGCCGGCCAGGGCGTCAAGCTCGTATGGACGCGCACTGACTCGGGCACGTCGTTCAACGAAGCGATCAACGTCTTTGCGGCGAACGGCCGGGATTCGCAGCTTTTCGGCAGCAGCATCGCCAGCGATAACAACTCGACGGGCTTTGTCGCTCCGGTCACCGGCACCTATTATGTCAGTGTCGCACCATCTGCTGCCTATGTCGGCAATTACACACTGGCGGCTTCGGAATTCGCGATGGTGCAAGGGGCTGGCACGGATTTCTTTGCCGGCACCGATGGCAATGACGTTATCACTGCCAGTGCCGGTGGCGACTGGCTGTTCGGACGCAAGGGTAATGATACCTATGCCTTCAACGACGAGACGGCATTCGTCATCGAACGGCCCGGCGAAGGTACCGACGAGATTCGCACGAACAATTCGTTCGGCCGCCTGCCGGATAATGTCGAAAATCTGACATTGACGGGCACCGGAGCTACGTCCGGCGGCGGCAATGACGGCGATAACGTCATATTGGGCAACAGTGGGGACAACCTGCTGCAAGGCCGCGGCGGTAACGACACGCTGACCGGCGGCGCAGGGATCGACGAACTGCGCGGCGGCACCGGTGACGACACCTATGTCGTCGATAGCGCGGATATCATCACTGAAAACTCTGGCGAAGGCACTGATCTGGTGCTGTCGGGTTTGCAGTATACCTTGCCTGGCAATGTCGAAAACCTGACGCTCACCGGAACCGGCAATATCAACGGAACCGGCAACGCCCTGAACAACGTCATTACCGGTAACAGTGGCGATAACACGCTCGATGGCGCTGCGGGTGCCGATACGCTAATCGGCGGTGCCGGTGACGATATTTATGCCGTCGATGATATCGGCGACACGATTGTTGAACTCGCCGACCAAGGGTTCGATCAGGTTCTCGCAGGGATTGATTATACGCTGTCTGCGAATGTCGATGTTCTGACTCTCACCGGCACCGGCAACTTCGCCGGCACCGGCAACACGCTCGACAACTTCCTCGTCGGCAACAGCGGCAACAATATTCTGACCGGGCTTGCCGGCAATGATCAGATCGACGGCGGATCCGGTGCCGATTCCATGATCGGCGGTAGCGGTGATGATGTTTATACGGTCGATAATGCCGGGGATAGCGTCACCGAGCTGACCAATGAGGGTACCGATCAGGTCCGTTCGTCGATATCGCTCACCTTGTCCGACAATGTCGAAAGTCTGACGCTCACGGGCAGCAGCGGCATCAATGGCACCGGCAATGCATCGAACAATGTGATCAGTGGCAACTTCGGAAACAACATCATCAATGGCGGCCTCGGCGCCGATACGATGATCGGTGATCGCGGCAACGACACGTATATTGTCGATAATGCCGGCGATATCGTCCTGGAACAGGTCGCTCAAGGCACTGATCAGGTCCAATCGTCCATAACGTTCACCTTGTCCGTCAATGTCGAAAATCTGACGTTGACCGGCACTGGCAACATCAATGGCACCGGCAATACGCTCGACAATTCCATCACGGGCAATGCTGGCAACAATGTGCTGACCGGTGGTGCTGGCAATGACATCCTGCTCGGTGGGGACGGCTTGGATTTCTTCGATCATGGTGTGGGCAGTGATACGATGACCGGCGGCACCGGGGCGGACGTGTTCCGGTTCCAGGATGTCAATCATTTCGGCGGTGCCACTGTCGAACTTGCCGATACGATCACCGATTTCAATCAATCGGAATCCGACCAGATCACGTTGCAGTCCCTCGATGCGAACACCACCGTCGCCGGCGTCCAGACGTTCCAATGGCTTGGCACCGATCCATCTGGCGGCACAACCGAAGGACGTGGGGCGCTCTGGTACGCCAACGTGTCCGGCAACACCCATGTCTTTGGTGATTATACCGCCGATGGCGTCGCCGACTTCATGATCGTCCTCAACGGCACGATCACCTTGACGGCAGCCGATTTCATTCTCGGCTGACGCGGTCGCCGGTCGGTCCGTGGCAAGCCCGAGGCCGGTCGGCGTCGCCATTCTGGTAGGTGACGCCGGCTGGCGACTTTGCCTAGAAGCAGGGCCTTGACCACGCCGGAGCTGCCATGTCGTCAACTGCCCTGCCTGCCGATCGTACGCCCGTCATCATCGGTGTCGGAGAGGTTGTCGATCGTCCCGCCGACGCCGCGCTGGCGCTGGAGCCGCTGGCCTTGATGGCGGCGGCGGTGCGCGCCGCCGATGCCGATGCCGGCGGCGGTTTCCTCGATCGCATCGATTCGATGGATGTCATCAACCTCGTCTCGTGGCGCTATGACCGTGTCGCGGCGCGGCTCGCCGAACGGCTCGGCATCAATCCGGCGCGCGCCGTCTATGCGCTCGTCGGCGGCGAAACCCCGACGACGAAAATTCATGAAGCGGCGCTGCGCATCATGAACGGCAACAGCCTGGTGGCGGTGGTGACCGGCGGCGAGGCGGCCAATGCGGTGTCAAAGGCCAAGGCGGCGGGAATCGACCTGCCGTGGACGCCGCCGGCCGCCAAGCCCGAAAACCCGATCATCGGCAGCGAGCATGTCACGCCGCTCGCCGTTCGCCACGGCATCATGTCGCCGGTGCATGTCTATCCGCTGTATGAAAACGCCACCACCGCCGCCTGGGACATGACCCCGGCGCAGGCGCTCGCGGAAAGCGGCGTCGCCTATCAGGCAATTTCCGAAATCGCCGCGAGCAACCCGCACGCCTGGGGGCAAAAAGCCTTTACCGCCGCCGAAATCGCGACGCCAACGCCCGACAATCGCATGATCGCCTGGCCCTATACCAAGCGCATGGTCGCCAACAACACCGTCAACCAGGCCGGTGCCGTGCTGATGACGACGCTCGCCATCGCCCGCGCCGCCGGGATCGCCGAAGATCGCATCATCCATGTCCATGGCGGCGCCGCCGCTGCCGAGCCGATGGATTATCTGGCGCGCGACCAGTTCGATCATTCGGTGGCGCAGAATGCCGTGCTGGGCCAAGCGATGCGGATCGCCCCCAATGGCTTTGACCGCGTGGAACTGTACTCCTGCTTCCCGACCGTGCCGAAAATGGCGCGGCGCACCCTTGGACTGTCGGCCGACATGCCGTTCAGCGTCACCGGTGGCCTCAGCTTCGCCGGCGCAGGGCTCAATTGCTACATGCTGCAATCGACCTGCGCGATGGTCCGCTCGCTGCGCGCCCGCCCGGCGGCACAGGCGCTGCTTTACGGGCAGGGTGGCTATGTCACCAAGCACCATGCGCTCGTCATCGGTTGCGACGCCGCCGATCCGGCCGGGCTGATGTTGCCCAAGGATGTGCAGGACGCCGCCGAAGCCGAACGCGCCCCGGTGCCGGCGCTCGAACTCGCCTATGCCGGGCCGGCAACCATCGAAACCTTCAGCGTCGTCCATGATCGCGATGGTGCCCCGGCCTATGGCAGCGTCGTCGGGCGCACGCCGGCTGGGGCGCGGGTGTTCGGGCGGGTGGACATGGCGGACGCTGATTTCGTCGCACGGCTGGAATCGCTTGAAGCGTCACCGGTGGGGCTGAGTGGCACTGTGTCGGTGAGCGAGGATGGCCTGCAGGCTTGGCACGCGGCTTGACATTTATCGCCGATTTGGTTATATCAGTGGATTGAAGGAAGGGCCTCCGGCGGGCAGGGCCGGTGGCCCTGCACCCTTTTATTGGGTGAGGGGCGATCCCGAAAATGCGGCGTCAATGGTGTCGACTTAGTGTCGACTTAGAGTGACAATGTTGTTTTTATTGGCTTATTTTGTTGGATTTCAGGCCGGTTCGAACTGCGCCAGCGCCGCATAAAGCAGCACGGCGGTCGCAACTGCGACGTTCAGGCTGTCGGCGGTCCCCTTCATCGGCAGCTTGACCAGCGCATCACACGCTGCGGTATAGGCGGGCGGCAGGCCCGATTGCTCATTGCCCATGAACAGGAAGGTCGGCGCCGTGAACCGGTGCGCGCGATAATCGACGGTATGGCCATCGAGCGCCGCGCCGACCAACTGGCCCGGCCCGGCGCGCAACCAGGTGAAGAAATCCGCCCCCGACGCCTGCGCCACCGCCTTGGTGAACAGCCCGCCCATCGAGGCGCGGACGGCTTCGAGGCTGAACGGGTCGCACGACTGGTCGAGCAGGATCACCCCGCCGGCGCCGGTCGCATCACAGGTGCGCAACATGGTGCCAAGGTTGCCGGGGTCCTTGAGGTTTTCAACGACGACCCAGAGCTTGGCGGTCGTTCGGTCGATGCCGGCAAGGCCGGTATCGGGGATCGGGTAGGCGGCCGCGACGGCACCCGGATTGTCTTTGCCGGTCAGGCGATGCAGCAGATCGCGGCTGGCGCGCAGCACCGTGCCGCGTCGCGCCGCGGTGGCGTCGATCAGCGCAGCGGTCAGCGGATGGCTCTCGGCATCGGCGGCAAAGATCAGCGTGTGGGGAACATGCCCGGTCGCCAGCGCCTCGGTGCAGACGCGCAGCCCTTCGGCCAGGAACAGCCCCTGTTCGCGGCGCCCCTTCTTTTCAATGAGGCTTTTCAGCGACTTGAACACCGGATTGGCCGGGCTGGAAATGTCGGTGATCATCTACAGGGCGATGATGCTGTAGTGGTGCCAAAGGAACACCGCCAGCGCGCCGCGGTGCGGACGCCACGGCTCAACCAGTTCGCGGGTGCGCTTCTCGGTCGGGCGCGCGTCGAGGCCAAGGATCTTGCCGAGCTCGATCTGCACGGCCAGATCGCCGGCGGGAAAGATGTCAGGTCGGCCTTCGGCGAACAGCAGATAGATTTCGGCCGACCAGCGCCCGATGCCCTTGACCGCCGTCAGCGCCGCGATGGCGGCTTCGTCATCCGCCGGCAGCGCGCCGAAATCGAGGCTGCCGCTGGCAACCGCGGCGGCAAGCGCATGGACATAGCTGGCCTTTTGCCCGGACAGCCCGGCGCCGCGCAGCACCTCGACCGGGGTGGCGGCGATGCGGCCATGGTCGTCCATGTCGCCGCCGCACGCCGCCTCCAGCTTGTTCCAGATGCTCGCCGCCGCCTTGACGCTGACCTGCTGGCCGACGATGGCGCGCATCATCGTGCCGGCGCCGCGCGGCCGGCCGCGGGGTTCTGGATAACCAATGCGGGCCAGCGCCGCCGCCATCGCCGGCTCGCGCGCCGCAATGGCGTCCAGCGCAGTGGCAAGCTGTTCGGCGGTGAGCGACATGGCGCAGTGCTACCGCCCCCTGCATGGCCTGAACAGCCCCGGGTGTGCGTTTTGGCGGAATATCGGTTATGGAACCGGCAATCATGTTCGAAGATCTGCGCCGCCACGGCTTTTTCCATGACAAGAACCGTGCCTTCTGGATCCTCCAGGGCGGCGGCTGGTTCGCCTATCTGCTGCTGCGCGCGCTGTCGGGCCTCGCCAATTCGATGGGCGTCGCCTTC